>JASFUL010000450.1:0-4991 GCA_050050315.1 Gemmatimonadota bacterium | reverse complement strand
CGACCAGCCGACGAGCTCCTTCCACGCCGCCGCTCGTCCACGGGCCGAGGTCGAGCGCCGTTCCGTAGCGCCCCACGGCCCCGGCGGTGTCGCCCGCCGCCAGCGCCAGGTCCCCGAGCACGCCCTGTGCGAGGGCGCGTCGGGCCGGCGGTTCCTCCGGCGCGGCGAGCTCTGCGTAGAGCCGGACCGCCCCGGCGGTGTCTCCGGCCGCGAGGGTCGCCGAGGCCTCCAGCCGCCAGGCCCGATCCCGGGCGTCGGCGTCGCTCACCCGCACCAGGACGCCCCGGACCATGGCCGTGTCGCCCTCGGCCGCCCTCTCCCTGGCCACCTCGAGCGCGACCCACGACGCGACGATCGGCGACTCCGCCGCCACGGTGTCCAGGACCGGCGTCACCACGTCTTCCACCCCGATCCGGGCCAGCGAACGGACACGCCGGGCCCCGACCGCGGTCCGATCCCCGGCCGCGAGGCCGTGGCGGGTCCCGAGGTAGCGCCCGTAGGCCGCGGCCGCCTCGGGCCACTCTTCCCGGGCCTCGAGCGCCCGGGCCAGCACCCGGAGTCCGAGCCCACCCTGCTCCTCGGCCAGCCATCCCGCGTCGGCCAGCGTCCGGAGCACCCCGTCCCAGTCCCGGTAGCCCGCCTGCGACCGGGCCAGCAGGAGGGTCTCCCCGGGACCGAACGCGACCCCGTCCGCCCGCAGCTCCTCGAGGTGCCGCGCGGCGTGCCAGTACCGACCCGCCGCGAACTCCGCCCGGGCCGAGTCCACGTTCGGACGAGCCCCGTTCCCGACGCCGGCGCCCGGAGCGGGAGGGGAGGGTGGAACGGGAACGAGGCCGAACACGGCGGCGGGAACGGCCACGAAGAAGAGGGGGAGGATCCGGCTCATGGACGCTCCGGCGCCGGGAGGGTGCGGCCAAAGAAACGGGGGCCGCCAGCGTCGCCGGCGGCCCCCTTCCATCACGATCCGGTCGCGAGAGCTAGCTCGCCGCCGCTCCCCGTCCCGTCTCGATGGCGTGGAGCGCGTCGACCATCTTCTGGGCCGACTCCTCCATGTCGATCACGAGGGCGTCGATCCGCGACACGAAATAGTTGTGGGCGATGCTCACCGGGATCGCGATCACGAGACCGGTGGCCGTCGTGAGCAGGGCGATCTTGATGCCGCCCGCCACGAGGGTCGCTTCCACCTCGCCCGCCATCTCGATGGACTGGAAGGCGACGATCATCCCGATCACCGTGCCGAGGAAGCCCAGGAGCGGGGCGACGTTGGTCAGGGTGGCGAGCACCACGAGGCCCCGCTCGAGCTTGCTCAGCTCGATCAGGCCCTGGTTCTCGATGGCCTTCATCACCCGTTCGGTTCCCTCGTCGTGTCGCTCGAGGCCCGCATAGAGGATGTTGGCGGCCGGGGCGTTGGAGTCGCGGGTGACCGCGAGCGCCTCCTTGATCCGGTGGTTCGAGACGAGCTCGTCAACGTCCTTCAGGATCTTCCGGGTCTTCCGAGCCTTACCGGTCAGGCTGAAGAACTTCCAGATGATCACGATGATCCCGATGATGACGCAGACGAGGAGGGGCCAACGCATCCACCCCATGTCCACCCAGACGCTCTCGGCCCATTCGGTCCACGTGAGGTTCGGCTCCTCCATCCCGGGCACCTGGAGCAGTGCTCCATAGAGTTGCATGACGCCGACCAAGAGGGACCTCCAGAAGAGAGTTGTCGTTGCCTACCGAATCGACTCAGTGACCCACGAACGGTGGATCGATCCACGGCCTCGCGGAGCCCGCAAGATGGCCATCCACGGGCGAATGTGTCAAGCCCGGAGCGCCAAGGAAATCCGCCAGCTTTCCTTACGCCGGGCGGGTGCCCGGATTACCCTTTCCCCTCCTCCTTCGGGCACGCCCACGCGCGACCGGGCTCGCGCTCCTCGAGAGCCGGCGACCCGGCGGAGCACTCTTCGTCCCGGAGTGGGTGGCCGCAGCGGGGATGGTAGGGACATCCGGACGGCCGTGCGGGACCCTCCTGAACCTCCACGGCCGTCCCGATCCCGCGGTGTCGACCCCCGCCGCGAGCGCCCGGACGAGCCGAGAGCAGGGCCTTCGTGTAGGGATGGCGTGGATCGTCGTAGAGCGCCGGCGCCGGGCCCGTTTCGACGATCCTTCCGAGGTACATGACGGCGACCCGATCGCTCACGTGCTCGACGAGTCCGAGGTCGTGGGCGATGAACAGGTACGTGAGGCCCAGGTCGTCCTGGAGGTCGGCCAGCAGGTTCACGACCTGGGCCCGGACGGAGACGTCCAGGGAGGTGACGGGCTCGTCGAGTACGAGAAACTCGGGTTCCACCGCCAGCGCCCGGGCAATCCCGACACGCTGCCGCTGGCCCCCGGACAGCTCGTGGGGATGGGCGTCCGCGGTCTCCGGCCCGAGGCCGACCCGCTCCATGAGCGCGGCCCGCCGCGACCGCCGCGAGGGGGCGTCCCCGCCGATCCGGTGGACCCGCAGCACCTCGTCGAGGACCGCACCCACCGTCATCCGGGGGTTGAGCGATGCGGCCGGGTCCTGGAAGACGATCTGGGCGCGGCGACGGAAGCGATCCAGGGCCGACCGATCCAGCGTCCCGACCTCCTCGCCGTCGAACCGTATCCGCCCCCCCGTGGGCTCCATCAGCCGGACCAGACAGCGCCCCGTGGTCGTCTTCCCGCACCCGGACTCGCCCACCAGCCCGAGGGTCTCACCCCGCCGGATGTCGAACGAGATTCCGTCCACCGCCCGGATCGTCCCGCGGCTCCGGCCGAAGGGGCCGCGCCTCATCGGGAACTCCTTCACCAGCTCCCGAACGGACACCAGGGGCGTGGTCACGGGCCGTCCCTCCTCGACGGCTCCTCGACCAGCCAGCACCGCGCCCGTCCGCCACGTCCGCCGGTCGCCAGCAGCGGGGGATGCTGGGCGCGGCAGCGGGCCCACGCGTGGGGACAGCGCTCCGCGAAGCGGCACCCGGAGGGTCGGGCGTCCGGCGAGGGTACGCGTCCCGGCACGGGTCGGAGCCTCGCTCCGGACGTGCCCGGGCGGGGGAGTGACGCCAGCAGGCCGCGCGTGTAGGGATGTTCGGGCCTCGCGAACAGGAGGTGGGCCGGAGCCACCTCCGCCAGCTCGCCGGCGTACATGACCATGACCGTCTCGCAGACGTCGGCCACGACGTCGAGGTCGTGGGAGATCAGGAGCAGGGCCATGTCTCGCCGCTCCCTCAGGTCGGCCAGGAGCGTCAGGATCTGCGCCTGGACCGTGACGTCCAGGGCCGTCGTGGGCTCGTCGGCCACGAGGAGCGACGGGTCGCCCGCCAGCGCCGCCGCCACGACGACCCGCTGCCGCATGCCGCCCGAGAGCTGGTGTGGATACGCGTGGGCTCGCTCGGCCGGGTCGCGGATGCCCACCTCGGTCAGCAGGTCGACCACCCGGGCCCGGGCCGCACGCCGCCCGACCCCCCCGTGCGCCCGCACGACCTCGGCGATCTGCTCTCCCACCGGCATCACCGGGTCGAGGGCCGTCGCCGGCTCCTGGAATACCAGTCCGATCTCCGCCCCCCGGAGCCGCCTCAGGCGTCCCTCGCTCGCGCCGACCAGCTCCTCCCCGCGGTAGCAGATCGAGCTGCCCCGGTCCACCCGTCCCGAGCCCGGGAGGAGCCCGACCAGCGACAGGGCCGTCACGGTCTTGCCGCATCCCGACTCCCCCACCAGCCCCACGCTGCGGCCCTCCGCGATCTCGAAGTCCACTCCGTCCACGGCGGCCAGGGGATCCGCCCCGTCGCCCCTGCCGAAGAGGACGCGGAGACCCTCCACCCGAAGGAGGGGGGACGCGCCGCCGGAGCCGCCCGCCCGGGCCCTCAGCGGCGCCACGTCCACGTGGGAGAACGGTACTTCGCCTCCAGCCGGGCCTCTTCGTCGGGGTCCGGCGTGGCCGGGGCGGAGCGCCAGCGTCCCCCGAGCTGCTCGCGGAACCCCGCCTCCACGGCGTCCGCCAGCGTCTCCCACGGCACCGGCCGACCCAGGAGATCTCCCAGCGTCGCCGGCGGCGACTCCGCCTCGGACGCCGGATCGTCGTCCCGGCCCTTCCCCCGCACCGCGTCGATCAGGCGCTGGTCGTCGGCCAGGAGGATGGACCCGTGTTGCAGCAGCGCACGCCCGATCCGCGCCTGGGCGCTGCCCACCAGCTTGCGGCCCCCGGCGACGACCTCCCCCGGCGCCGGCTCCCGGAAGCACGGTCCCGCGTCGGGCGCGGGCGCCCGCCTTCCGTCGACCTCGCCGGCGATCGCCGCGGGCACGCCGAGGGCCGCGAGGCCCCACCGCAGGGCGCGGTTGAGGGTGACGTACGCCTCACGGACGCCCCCGAGAGCCCGGAGCGGCAGGACCGCCGCGTAGGTGAGCTCCCGCCAGTGGAGCACGGCCCGGCCCCCGGTGGGGCGGCGGACGAGATCGATGCCCGCCTCCCGGGCCCGGCCCGGTTCGTACCGTCCCCGGGCCGGCTCGTTGCGTCCGAGGGAGAGGGTGGGCACCGCCCACCGGTAGAGGCGCAGGACAGCCGAGCCCGGTGGCAGCGTCGACGCGAGCGCGTGATCGCGGGCCATGTTGAGGGGACCGGGCAGGGGATCGTCGCGCAGCACCGACCACTCCAGCGGCGCCCGCGCCCCCGGACGGGCCCACGCGTCCCCGCCGGACGCGGAACGGGCGGTGACCGGGGCCGACCCGGTCCCCTGGCCTCCGGGACGCGTCAGAACTCGTAGCTGCCCCCGGGCTTCAAGACCTCGACCCGGGCGCGGTTGGAGACGGCCTTCCGGAATTCCTCGGGGTCCTGCGCGATCAAGTCCCAGGTATTGTAGTGGATCGGGATGACGACCTTCGGCCGGATCATCTCCACGGCCCGGACCGCGTCCTTCGGACCCATCGTGAAGTTGTCGCCGATGGGGAGCATGGCCACGGAGATCTCCTCGGGCGCCAGCAACTCC
>JASFUL010000449.1:0-4993 GCA_050050315.1 Gemmatimonadota bacterium | reverse complement strand
AGCACGCCCGCGCCTCGCTCCGCCAGGCCCTCTACTACCTGGGTCGCTCCCTGGGCTCCGAGGCCTTCACGAAGCGGGGGAACGACGAGGTCGCCCTCGACCCCGACGTCGTGCGCTGCGACGCCGTGGCCTTCGAGGACGCGCTGGACGGGGGGGAGGTCGAGGAGGCGCTGGAGCTTTACCGGGGCGACCTGCTGGAGGGCTTCTTCCTCTCCGGGTGCCCAGGGTTCGAGCGCTGGCTCGAGGTGGAGCGGGAGCGGCTCCGGGAGAGGGCGGCAGGCGCGGCGTCGAGGCTGGCCCACCGGGAGCTGGCGGAAGGGAGAATCACGGCCGGCGAGCGGCTGGGCCAGCGGGCCCTGGGCTACGCCTGCACCGACGAGAACGAGGTCCGGCGCTTCATCGCGGCGCTGGCCGGGGCCGGCGACCGGGCGGCGGCCGTGCGCTTCTACGAGCGCTTCGCCCAGGAGCTGGAGGAGGCGTTGGAGCTGGAGCCTTCGGCGGAGACGCGGCGGCTGGTGGAGGGGATCCGGGAGGGGCGCCTGCCACGGCCGCCGCGTAGCCGGTCTGCCCCCGACGCCCAGTCAGGCCCGCCGGACCCTGGAGAGCCGCTCGCAACCGGTCGTGCCGTGGCGTCACTCCGGTTCGGGCTCGCCGGCCTCCCGCAACGCACCTTCCAGGAGGGTGAGCGCCGACCAGCGCATGACCTCCACGGCGCGCTCTCGGGACAGCCCCGCGAGGTCGACCAGGGTCACCAGAGCCTCTATCCCCACCGTGATCGAGATGGCGTTCACGAGGCGCTCGAGCTCGAACGGCGACAGTCGGTCGCGTAGCGGCTCCAGGGCGTCCCGGATCCAAAGGTAGCGGCGTCCCTTCCGCAGGGTGAGCTCGCGGCGGCCGGCGGCGTCCGTGTCGAGGGACAGCCGCAGCACCGCCCGATAGCTCTCCTCGGCACCGAGGAAGATCTGTGCGAGTCCCTCCACGACCCTGTCGAGACGTGCTGCCGGATCCGAGGCCGGATCCGCCCCCAGGAGGGATGCCGCATCGATCTCCGGATGGGCCGCCAGGAGCAGGGCCTGCTGGTTGGGAAAGTAGCGGTAGGCCGTCGCGCGCGAGACTGCCGCGGCTTCGGCGACCTCCTCGACGGTCGGCGTCATACCCCGGCTCAACAGATCACGGGCGGCCCCCACGAGCGCGGCGCGCGTCCGCGCCTTCTGGGCTCGACGGCCGGTCTCCTCATATGAGATTGACATACTCATGATGATACTCTAGTCTCATGAATATTCCAACAGCCCCGCGTCCCGACTGGCCCAACGGTCCGATGC
Source organism: Gemmatimonadota bacterium (assembly GCA_050050315.1). Classification (GTDB taxonomy): domain Bacteria; phylum Gemmatimonadota; class Gemmatimonadetes; order Longimicrobiales; family Gaopeijiaceae; genus JASFUL01. The sequence goes on along the minus strand of JASFUL010000449.1, from coordinate 3,671 downwards.
GCGCGGGCCGAGCCACGGGAGATCCCGGGGGGTACGGAATGAACGACGTCCAGGTCAGACGACTCGACGGCGAGACCGCCGCCATCGTGCAGGACGAGGTCGAGGCGCTGCGGGGCCGGGTCGGCCGACAGCTCATCATGAGCGGAGACGCTGATTACGCCGAGGCCAGAAGGGTCTGGAACGGGATGATCGACCGACGACCGGCACTCATCGTGCGATGCCGCGGCAACGCCGACGTGATCGCGTCGATCGGGTTCGCAGCGGAGCACGGGCTGCTCCTGGCCGTCCGGGGCGGGGGGCACAACGTCGCGGGGTTCGGGACGTGCGACGGGGGGATGGTGATCGACCTGTCGCCGATGCGGGGAGCGAGGGTCGACCCCGCCACGGAGACGGTGCGGGTCGGGGGGGGCGCGACGTGGGCCGATGTCGATCGTGAGACACAGGTACACGGGCTCGCGGTGCCGGGGGGGATCGTCTCCACCACCGGCGTCGCGGGCCTGACGCTCGGCGGAGGTCAGGGCTGGCTGCGGCGCACCTACGGCATGACATGCGACAGCCTGGTGTCCGCCGATGTCGTCCTCGCCGACGGGCGTCTCGTCACCGCCAGCGAAGGGATGCATGCCGACCTCTTCTGGGCCCTGCGCGGTGGAGGTGGGAACTTCGGCGTGGCGACCTCGTTCGAGTTCCGGGCGCACCCCGTCGGGCCCACGGTCGCCTTCGCCGGGCCCTTCTACCCGCTGGAGAGCGCGTCCGCGGTGATGGGAGGGGTGCGGGAGTTCGCCGACTCCGCTCCGGACGAGGTCAACGTTTCGACTACCTGGTGGACCATCCCACCGGTCCCCGCCTTTCCCGAGGAATTGCACGGACGTGTCGGGATCGTCGTCGGGGCCGTCTACGTCGGCCCGGCAGAACGGGGCGAACGGATTCTCGAGCCCCTCCGAGAACTCGACCGACCACTCCTCGACCTGTCCGGGACCTTCCCGTACCAGGCGCTCCAGCAGATGTTCGACCCGTTCTTCCCTGCCGGAGCGCTCCACTACTACTGGAAGTCCCTCTATCTGAGGGGGCTCGGAGACGAGGTCGTACGCATCGTCGCCGACCACGTCCGTTCACGGCCATCACCGAGGTCGATGGTGAGCATCTGGGCCCTCGGTGGAGCGCTCGGGCGGGTCGAGCCGTCGTCGACGGCCACCGGCTCGCGGGACGCGCCGTTCCTCGTGGAGATCCTGGGCAACTGGGACGACCGTTCGGCCTCCGATGCGAACATCCGCTGGGTCCGGGAGCTCTTCCGTGCCCTCGAGGCTCACGGAACCGGCAAGACGAACGTCAACTTCCCGGGCCTCGGAAACGACCCGGAGTTCGGCCGTGCCGCCTTCGGAGACCAGTGGGCCCGCCTGGTCGAGATCAAGGGGAAGTACGATCCGAGGAACCTCTTCCGCTTGAACCAGAACATCGTTCCGCGTCGGGCGGCTACGGGGCGGCCCCTCTCGCGGTAGTCCGTTCCCGGATGCCTCGTCGGCACCCTCTCGACCCTCCAGCACCGCGTCCACGAGCTCTTCTCCCTGGCCTCGACGAGGGCAGCCTCTGCCTGCTCGGTGGCGCGATGGTACTTTCTCACCCCTCCCTCGACCACGTGCTCCTCCCGCTCGAGGAGCCCGGCCTCCTCCAACTCGTGGAGGATGGGATCGAGGGTCCCAGGGCAGATGTCGCCCGATCCTGGCTTCGCCTCCTGGCCACGCTTCGCGGGGCGAAGCCCAAGCGGGGGCTGCCGATCTGCGTACCCATCACCGGGGCCCTGGAAGCGGTGTGCGGCGCCGGCCACATCGTGCAGGAGCTGCGGGGCGGCGGGCGGTAGGACCCCGCGGGCCCGGGACCGACGGACGCGCCCTCCGGAGGACCCCATCTGGCCGGGGACCCCGGGCCAGGCATGGGACGACAGCGTTCCGCTCCCGACGGACCGCGCCTACATTGCGGGGAAGGCCGAGGGGGAAGCCACCCACCTTCAGGACGGTCGTGCCATGGACCGTGGTCCGCGGTCTCGGGGGAAGCCGTTCGGCCGTCTCCGGACTGAGGGGGTCCGGGCGGCGGTCCCATGATCGAGCTCCGCGTACTCGGTGCCCTCGACCTTCGGGGACCCGACGGAGAGGAGGTCCTGTCGGTCCTCGCCCAACCCATGCGGACGGCGCTGCTGGCCTACCTGGCCCTCGCCCGCCCCCGGGGCTACCACCGCCGCGATACGCTGACCGCTCTCTTCTGGCCCGACGCCGACCGCAAGCATGCCCGCGCCGCGTTGCGCCAGGCGCTGTACTACCTGGGCCGCTCTCTCGACGCTGATCCTCTCCGCAAGCGAGGCCAGGACGAGATCGCCCTCGACCCGGAGAAGGTCTGGTGTGATGCGGTGACCTTCGAGGACGCAGTGGACGCGGGGGAGATCGAGGAGGCGCTGAAGCTCTACCAGGGCGACCTGCTGGAGGGCTTCTTCCTCTCCGGGTGCCCAGGGTTCGAGCGGTGGCTGGAGGCCGAGCGGACGCGCCTCCGCGAGCGGGCGGCGCGCGCGGCGTGGACGCTGGCCCACCGGGAGCTGGCGGAGGGGAGGATCACGGCCGGCGAGCGGCTGGGACAGCGGGCCCTCGGTTACGCGTGCACGGACGAGAACGAGGTCCGGCGCTTCATGACCGCGCTGGCCGAGGCCGGCGACCGGGCGGCGGCCGTACGCTTCTACGAGCGCTTCGCCGAGGAGCTGGAGGAGGCGTTGGAGCTGGAGCCGTCGGCGGAGACGCGGGGGCTGGTGGAGGGGATCCGGGAGGGGGAGGGGGAGGGGGAGGGGGTGGTGGCGACCCGGGGGACCGGCGGCGAGTCGGTGGTCGAGGACGGCCCGGCACCCTCGCGGGTCGAGGCTCCCCGCGTCGGCCCGGATCCCGCGCCTGCGAGACGCTCGGCCGGGGCTTCGCGCTCACACCTGGCCTGGATGGGCCTAGCGGCGGTGCTCGTCGCCCTCTCGGCGTTGGCGCTCTGGCGACCCTGGCGTGGGCCGGTCGAGCCCACCGGGGCCGCGGCGCCCCCGGTCGACGGCTCGGGTCTGCCCTCCCCGAGCGCCGATCGCCCGCGGATCGCCGTCCTCCCGCTGGAGAACCTGAGCGCCAGCGAGGAGAGTGCTTATCTGGCCGCCGGCCTGCACGAGGAGTTGCTCCGGCGGTTGTCGCTGGTGCGCTCCCTGGCCGTCATCTCTCGGACGTCGGTACTTCGGTACGGCGAGACGCGCATGGGCGTGCGTGAGATCGCGACCGACCTGGGCGTCCGCTACATCGTGGGGGGGACGGTCCAGGAGGACGGTGGGCAGGTGCGTATCCACGTCCAGCTCATCGACGCAGTCCAGGACCGGTACGTCTGGGCGGAACGGTACGACCGGGCACTCCAAGACCTCTTCGCTCTTCAGAGCCAGATCGCCGAGGACATCGCCCGGGAGCTCGATGCCGTCGTGACCCCCGAGGAGCGTGCTCGTATCGAATCCCGCCCGACGGAGGATCCCATCGCCTACGAGTTGTATCTCCGGGCGACGGATATCGGCTACCAGGTCAAGGAGGAGTACGACGCCAGCGTCGAGCTCCTCAGGCGAGCGACGAGCCGGGACCCGGACTTCGCCCTGGCGCAGGCGCGGTTGGCCCTCACCT
>JASFUL010000448.1:0-4999 GCA_050050315.1 Gemmatimonadota bacterium | reverse complement strand
CTCTGGGACCTGATCACGCTGGAGGGCTGTTTCGAGGGGTCCGAGAAATGGGACCTGGCCTGGCACGAGACCGCGTGGGGACCGCAGCTGGAGGCGTTCTCGCTGGAACAGGCAGACGAGGTCGGTTCACTGCTCTTCGGGCGCGTGACCTACGACGGCATGGCCGCCCACTGGTCGAAAGCCAAGGGTGCGATCGCCGACTTCATGAACGGCGTGGACAAGGTGGTCTTTTCGAGCACGCTCGCCGAACCCCGGTGGGAGAACACGCGACTGGTGCGATCCGGCGCGGTCGATGAAGTCCGACGGCTGAAGGGCGAGGGGGGTGACGGTGACCTCTTCGTGTTCGGGAGCGCCGACCTCTCGTCTTCCCTTCTGGACGCGGGCGTCGTCGATGAGCTGCGCCTCGGACTGGTGCCCGTGGTGCTCGGGAACGGCACGCCGTTCTTCAAGCGGAGGCAACCGCCCTTCGACCTCGAGCACATCGAGACACGCCAGCTCGGTTCCCGCTGCACGCTCCTCCGGTACCGCCCGGTGGCAGGCTGAACGGACGTGGGCCGCCCCGACGTCCAGAACACCGTCGAGGCCGTGTGGCGCATGGAGTCGGCGCGCATCGTTGCCGGACTCATGCGCCTCGTCGGCGACGTCGGCCGCGCCGAGGACTTCGCACAGGACGCGCTCCTCGCAGCGCTGGAGAAGTGGTCGGAGTCGGGCGTTCCGGACAATCCGGGCGCCTGGCTCACGACCGTGGCCAAGCGCAGGGCCCTGGATCACCTTCGGCGCGTCCGGCGCGTCGAAGAGAAGCACGAGGAGATGGGCCGGGAGCTGACCGTGGCGGGCGCCGCGGAGGAGCCCGACGCCGACGCGTGGCTCGAGCCGGTGGACGACGACAAGCTCCGGCTCGTCTTCATGTGCTGCCATCCCGTTCTGTCACGGGAGGCCAGGGTCGCCCTGACCCTCCGCCTGTTGGGCGGCCTCACCACCGACGAGATCGCGCGGGCCTTCCTCGTGCCCGTCCCCACCCTGGCCCAGCGAATCGTGCGGGCCAAGCGGACCCTTCGGGAGGCGCAGGTCCCCTTCGAGCTGCCGCCGGAAGACGAGCTGGGAGAGCGGCTGGCATCGGTGCTGGAGGTGGTCTACCTCGTCTTCAACGAGGGGTACGCGGCCACCTCGGGCGAGGACTGGACCCGGCCCGAGCTGTGTCGGGACGCACTCCGACTCGGCCGGGTCCTGGCCGGGCTCGCACCCCGGGAGCCAGAGGTCCACGGACTGGTCTCCCTCATGGAGATCCAGGCGTCCCGGCTCGGCGCCCGGGTGGGGCCGGACGGGGCCGCCGTCCTCCTGCAGGACCAGGATCGGGCCCGGTGGGACCAGATCCACATCCGGCGGGGGCTGGCCGCGCTGAAGCAGGCCCAGGAGCTCGGGGGAGCGCTGGGCCCCTACGCGCTGCAGGCAGCCATCGCGGCCTGCCATGCCCGCGCCCGCACCGTGGAGGAGACGGACTGGGAGGCCATCGCCGCCCTCTACGACGCGCTTGTCCAGGTAGCCCCCTCGCCCGTGGTGGCGCTCAACCGGGCGGTGGCGGTGGGCATGGCGTTCGGCGGGGAGGCGGGCCTGGAGCTCCTCGAGGAGCTGGACGGAGAGAAGAAGCTGGAAGGCTATCCCCCCCTGCCCGCCGTGCGGGCCCACCTCCTCCAGGAGGCTGGGCGGAGCGAAGAGGCCCGGTCCGAGTTCCTCCGGGCGGCGTCCCTCACCCGGAACGAGCGGGAGCGGGAGGTGCTGCGGCGGCGGGCGGGGGAGGATGGCAGGGGTTGAGCCATCGGGTACGAGCGGGCGCCCCGACGGTCAGGGAGAGAAGGCGGGCGAGGACGTCGTCCAATGGGGGGCGCCTCAGCGCGGTCCGATGAAGGTGGACAGCGCGTCGTCGAGGCCCTCATGGCTCCCCTCGCCCACCCAAGCCACGTGCCCGTCGGGCCGCACCAGGACGGCGGTGGGCGCCGTGACTTCTCCGACGATCGGGAGCCTCCATGGACCGTCGGGCTCGGCGGCCACCACGCGGACGTGATCAGCCCAGGGCGTGATGTCGCAGCTGTCCGGCTCGGCGAGGTTGAGCAGGACGTGCCGAGCCTCGTGAAGTAGCGCGAAGGCGCGCACCGGCCCATCGGGCGTGGCCAGGTCCAGGTCGGGCATCCGGCGTCCGAGCAGTGGATGGCCTTCCCCCAGGTCGTACCGCACATCCAGGCCGGACATCATGGCGCCGACCCGCTCGCGGGGCTCATCCATGCCCAGGAGCTCGGTGCTGATGTCGCGCAGGGCGTCAGTGTGCGCGTCCGTACGGAGCAGCGCGACCTGCGCCATGGTGTTCCTCAGCACCGTGCCCCCGACCGGATGCCGCTCGGCGTGGTAGGTGTCGAGGAGACGGTCCGGGGACACCTTCTGGACGACCTGGGCGAGCTTCCATCCCAGATTCACCGCATCCTGCACTCCGACGTTCAGCCCCTGCCCGCCCACCGGGTAGTGCACGTGCGCCGCGTCGCCCGCCAGCAGCACCCGCCCCTCGCGGTAGAACGCCGCCTGCCGGGCCATGTCGGTAAATCTCGAGATCCAGGTGGGGCTGTGGATCCCGAAGTCGGTCCCGTAGGCGGTGACGAGGGCTTCTCGGAGGTCCCGGAGCGTCGGCTCTTCCGTCCGACCGAGACGCGGTTCGGTCACCAGCACACGCACCGGGCCTCCATCCCCCATTCGGCTCAGGGCATGGATGCCGTGGTCGTCACGCCGCAGGCCCCATTCCGGCTCCTCGGCCAACTCGACCTCGGCGATGAGGTTGCTGATCGTCGCGTCCCAGCCGGGGAACTCGATGCCAGCGGTCTTCCGGACGAGGCTGCGGCCGCCGTCGCAACCGACCAGGTAGCCGGCCCTCAACGCCGAGCCCTCGGCCAGCGTCACGTCGACCCCGGAGTCGTCCTGCTCGAACCCGGTCACCTCGCGTCCGCGCAGGATCGGCACCCCCAGCTCGGCGACCCACTCGGCGAGGATCCGCTCGATCTGGCCCTGCCACAGGGCGAGCCCGTGGTTGCGTCGGGTGGGGAGGTCACTGATGTCGAGGCGGATCCAGGCGAAGCTGGCGACCTGGGCCACCTCTCCTTCCGAGAGAAACCGATCCGCGATTCCCCGCTGATCCAGGACTTCGATGGTCCGCGCGTGCAGTCCTCCCGCGCGTGAGCCGGTGAGGTTCTGTGTGGGGCGGCGCTCCACGACGGCCGCGTCGATTCCCGCCAACGCCAGCTCGCCCGCCAACATCAGCCCGGTCGGACCCCCTCCGACGATCACCACCGCATGTTGAATCACCATCCCCCTCCTCGTGTCGTCAACATCGTCTCCGGCTGATCCCAGCCCGAACACCGCACCTGGCGTCCCTTTCGCGCTCGGAGCCTCTCATCTCCCGGTAGGGTGTCGGGAACGCCGAGCTGGGGCTCGCTGATCGGGCAATCTCGAATGGAGCTATCGTGGGAGATGGCATCGACCCGGCGGAGCTCGCCCCGGCCACGAGTCCAACGGCTTTATCGGCGCACGGCGGTCAAGCGAGGAGGGCGGCGGCGTTCGCGCCCCCGCTGTGCGCCCACGTGGGCCAGCGTGCCATGCACCGAGACGCGGGCGCCGGTCGCCCCTCGACTGGCGTTCCACGCTCGGGTCCAGGACCTCCTCCGACGCTCCGACGAGGGGGCGGTGTCACGGGTGCCCCCTAGTGGTCACCCATATCCAGCCCATGAGCAGGAACTGGAAGGGAATCCGAGCTAGAAGGTACGCCGGGCCGGTTTCGTGTCCGCCGAACGGTACGCGCGTGAAGGCCGCGTAGACGTTGACCGGCAGGAAGAGCGCGACCATCACGATGAGCGAGAGCCCCACCGTGGGCGAGGCGGACGGGATCCAGATGCCGACGGCACCCAGGAGCTCCAGGACACCGGTCAGGTGGACCATGGGAACGCGAAACCCAACCCGGGGAGGGAGCATCCTGGCCATGGCCTCGGTCCGGGCGAAGTGGGCCGAGCCGGTCAGGAGGAACAGCAGCGTAATCCCCACCCTGGCGCCCGTCCACGCCGAGATGTCGAGGCTGAGGACGGGGGCAGCCGCGGCGAAGAGCGACGAGGGTAGGACGAGGACGAGGGTGAGCACGACGAGCATCATTCCGCCTCCTCCCGGAGCCGTTCCCCTACCGTGGTCGCATCACCGAGCCACTGCAGGAGGATGCGGTCGAACAGCCGGGGTTCCTCGAGCTGAGGGGTGTGGCCGCTCCGATCCAGCACGTGGCACGAGAGCGCCCGGTGGGTGGGCGCCATGTCATCCCAAAGGGTGGGCGGCACCACGTAGTCGTGGCGCCCCATGACTGCCAGCGTGGGGACCGCCTCCAGGACCCGGCGCACGGCCCCCAGCTCGAAGTCCTCGAACAGACCGCGGAACGCGTCGACCACCTCCATGTTCAGCGGCACGTCCCTCCAGAGTGGAGAGGCGTCGAAGGTCGGATCGTGCCAGTACCGGGGTCCTTCGGCCACGTATCTGGCGACGAACGCCTCCCTTCGCGAGCGTTCCAGGGAACGGCCTGAGCGGAGGGCGTCCCGATTGCTCCGGAGCACCCTCTTCCGGTAATCCGACGCCCGAGAAGCCCAATACCGCCGCCCCGCCTCGCGGGTGGCTCGGACACCCACCGGGGGGGTCCCGATCAGCACCAGGCCTGTGGCAGCGTCTGGATGCCTGGTCACGTATTCGAGCGCCAGGTTGCCGTAATGTGAGTGGCCCAGCACGGTGGTGGACTGGAGCCCGATCTCGGTCCGAATCCGCTCGATGTCGCCGACGTACGTCTCCACCGATGTTCCCGCAGGGTCGTACTCGGGTCGAAGACGACCGAAGTGGCGCGCGTCCACAAACACCAAGGTGGCCCGCTCCCGCAGGCCGACCGAAAAGGTCCTCCGGTAGTACGTCACCGACCCGAGCACGAGAATCGGCG
>JASFUL010000447.1:0-5000 GCA_050050315.1 Gemmatimonadota bacterium | reverse complement strand
TGCCCGAGGGAGGAGACGCCGACCCTCGATCGGCGACCGGGGCGGCGACCTGCCCTCAGATGGGGTGGTCCATCATGGTGGCGATGCTCTCGATGAGGCGCTCCAGCGAGTAGTGCTTCACGAGCTGGTCTCGCCCCCACGCCAGGGGAGTGGATTCGACGAACATCATCCTGCCCATGTCCCGGGAGCTCTGCTGGGCCGACTCGACCCGCTCCCGGTGGCGATCCTCGAAGAGGTCCAGAGCCCGCTCCACCCAGGTGGGACCGACGCGGGAGAGCTCATCGGCCAGCGCGGCGGCCGACTCCATGGCCATCGAGGCCCCGATACCCGCCGTGGGGAGGAAGCCGGTCGCCGCGTCACCGAGGAGCCCGATCCTCCCCTTCCGCCACGATTTCGTGCGACAGTCGTGGAGATCCCAGAAGAAGGCGTCGGGGGAGGGCTCCAGATGGTCGAGGACTGCCTCGACGGGCCCCGCCACGTCGGTGTCGAGCTCCGAGACGACCTGCCGTAGAAGGTCGGCGGGGCCCCGATCCTTGAGCTTCTCCGTGGGTCCGCCGAGGAAGACCCCCAAGCGATCCCTGGCGGGGTACAGGCCGACGAAGCGCCCGGTTCCCCAGCACTCGATGTAGGTGTCGGAGGGCGCCAGCGCCGGATCGGCCCAGCAGACCCAGCCGCCCCATCCCGTCTCCCAGTACGCGTACTCGTCTCCGTCCAGGATCATCTCGCGGACCGACGAGTGGAGGCCGTCGGCGCCCACCACCAGGTCGTAGTCCTGCTCGGTGCCGTCGCTGAAGACCGCGTGGACGACGTCGCCCGCATCCCCCAACGACACCACTTCGGTGCCGTTCCGGACCCCGAGGCCGCCCAGCGCCTCGCGCAGGAGTCGGATGAGTGCGGTGCGGCTGATGCCGCGGACCGGACCCACCCGCCGGGTCATCTCGTCCAGGTCGTACCCGTGCACCAGGCTCCCCCGCCCGTTCCGCACCTCGTAGCGCCGCATGGGGACGCTGCGGTCCACGAAGTCGGGGAAGACGCCGAGCCCGTGCAGGATCCGGGACCCCAGGTAGTAGAGCCCCAGCATGTATCCCCCTTCCTCGCCCTCCTCGTCCGCGCGCTCCACCACGGTGGGCTCGCGACCCTGTCGCCTCAGGAGGGCCGCCAGGGTCAGGCCGGCGACGCCGCCTCCAACGATGAGGACGCGCAGGGGCCCGGGGGTGGAGGATCCGGGGAAGGGGACGGGGCGGGTGGAGGGCACGGGCAGCCTCGGCTGGGTTGGAACCCGGGCGGTGCGCCGTCGACCCGTTCCGCGGCACCGGCGGAGCATCGCACCGTTCGTGGTGCGCCCTACCCTGGAGCCCCGGAATCGTTGGGAGGGGTGCGTCGCGGAACCCCGCATGCGCGGGGGCCGGGGTCGCGAGCCGCAGCGGGCCCGGCGGGATCCAGACCATCGGCGCCGCTCAGGAGCTCGTGCAGGCGGTGCACGAACCGGCCGACCGGCGCGCCGTCGGTCACCGCGTGGTCGAAGACCACCGAAAGGGCGAGAACGTCCCGGTCTCCCGCCGCGGTGCTCCGCCGGGCGATCCCGCCCACGCCCACGGCGAGGGGATGGAGAGACGAGGGGATGCCCCACGCGAGAACGCCCGGTGTCGCCATGCCCGATGCGGTGACGACCACCGTGCCCATGGTCCGCTTGATCCGCTCGGGGCTCCGGAGTAGCCAGCGCCAGTAGAGGAGGTCCCTCAGGGGTGCCGGGAGACGCAAGAAGAGCGACTGCAGCCGTGCGGCCCGGGGCTCGAGCGACGCGGCCCCCGGAACGACCTCCTCGGTCCGGGCGCGGCGGATCTCGTCGTGGATCTCCGTCGGCGCCTTCCGGTCCGCCCGCCGCACCACGAAAGGCATCGGCAACGTCTCCCGGGTGCCCGACTCGCCCACGGCCCGCTCCACGAGGACCGCCACGTCCACCTCGTCGAACATCACGATCCGCGTCCTGCCCCGACGGATCGAGTGGACGCGCGGGTGCTTCGCGGCGGCCCGGGCGACGCACGCCACCACCCATGACGTGAAGCTCGGGCCGGCCCCCGTGCGGCGCCGAGCCTCCCGGACCGCCCTCCGCGTGTCGGTGACGTCCACCTCGAGGAGGATCGGGATCTGGAACCGCCGGCGGGCCCACCGGAGCGTGTCGAGCGTCGCGTTCCGCTCCCTGCGGAAGGGGACGGTCCGGTGGGGTCCGACGTGCTCCGCGTTCCGCATGGCCGACCTCGTCACGATGGGGCCCGAAGACCTCGCCGCGTCCTTCCCGCGGCGGATCTCCCGGAATCTACGCCCCGTCGGAGGCGGCGCCCAACCACCGGGCCGGGAGGGCGAGCTGCGTTGCGCGACCGTGCGTGGAGCGCCACGCTGTCGACCATGCCAGACGAGCCTCCCGCCCCGCAGGCGCTCCGGATCCCCATCGACCACCTGGTCCTCGGAGCGCCCGAGGTCGAGGCGGGCATGGCGCACGCCGAGGCACTTCTGGGCGCGCGCCCGGTCCCGGGCGGTCGCCATCCGGCGTACGGGACCCGGAACGCCCTGCTCTCGCTCGGACCGTCCACCTACCTGGAGGTCCTGGCCCCCGATCCGGAGCTCCCGGCTCCAGGGCGGGGGCGCCTGTTCGATCTGGCCTCGATGGTTGCACCTCGGCTCGTGACCTGGGTTGCCCGGCGGGAGGGGCTCGGGGGGGTCCCCGCCCCGGATCTCGAGCGCCTGGGCCTCGGCCCGGTCGGGACGGGGCGCCGGGAGACCGCCGACGGTGGCGTGCTGTCGTGGCGGCTCACCGACCCCTACGCCCTTCCATTCGACGGCGCCGTCCCGTTCCTGATCGACTGGGGCGGAACCGTCCACCCGGCCACGACCGCGCCGTCCGGTGGACTCCTGTCGGGACTGCGCATCGAGCACCCGCGGGCGCCCCGGGTCCGGGAGGTCCTGATCCAGGTGACCCGGCCGGACCCGTCCGGGGTTCCGGTCGAGATCGTGAGCGCCGGGGCGTTCCGCCTCGTGGCCACCGTCGAGACGTCAAACGGAGTCGTCGAGCTCGGCTGAGCGTCGGCGTGGCCCCGCCCGGGCTCCGACCGGGCGTGATGGCCCCGGGGAACGGGTCCCCGGTGAGGGGTACGGAGGATGACCGCCTTCGTCACCGGGAATCCGTCCGGCCGAGGCGGTCGGCCCGCCTGCCGGTGAAGACCACGCGGCCGGCTTCCGTCCAGATCGCCACCCGGGTCCCATGGCCGACCACGAGCTGACACTCGCCCAGGAGATCGCCCTCCTCTCACTGCGGGATGAAGAAGGCACGCACGCGGCCTCCATGTGGCAGTACGCCATGGGAGGCGCCGTCCTGGCCGAGCTCGTCCTCCTCCAGCGCGTCGCCCCGGTGGAGCGGAAGCGGGGGAAGCCGCTCCTGGAAGCGTCCCACGCCGGACGGCTCGGGGACCCTGCCCTCGACCACGCCCTCTCCATGGTCCGGGACGCGAAGCGCCGGGCCCCCCTCGCTTCCTGGGTGTCCCGCTTCGCCAACAACCGGGAGCTCAGGGACGCGGTGGTGCGGGGGCTGGTCCACAAGGGCATCCTGCGGGCCGACGAGAAGCAGATCCTGTTCTTCTTCCGCCGACGGAGCTATCCGGAAGTCGATCCGGCGCCCGAGCGGGCGGTGATCGAGCGACTCCGGACCGCGATCTTCGGGGACGACCCGGTGGTGGACCCCCGGACCACGACCCTGGTCGCGCTCGCCGCTCCGGCGGGCCTGCTGCGCGTGGTCTTCGACCGCAAGGAGCTCAAGCGGCGGAAGGATCGGCTCGAGGCGCTCACCGAGGGGGCGCTACTCGGCGACGCCACGAAGGAGGCGATCCAGGCCGCCGTCGTGGCCGCGACCACCGCCGCCAGCGTCGCCGCGACCGCCGCTACGTGAGCGAGGGCCCGTCCCCGGACACGATGCGCCGGTCCTCTCCCTCCCACCAGGCTCGCACGGAGCGGTCGGCGCGGGCCCCGACCGCTGCGGCCCTCGTTCTCGCCCTCGGCTGCGGCGCCGGTCCCGCGTCGGGTCCGGGCCCCCGGCCCGCCGACCTCTCGGCCGGGGACCACCGCATCGAGCTGGAGCACGGCGGACGCGAGCGCCACTACCTGGTCTACGTGCCCCCCGGACGGACCGCGCGGGGCCGCCCGGTGGTGCTGGCGTTCCACGGCGGCGGCGGCAACGCCGGGCAGTTCAGGGAGAGTGCCGGCCTGGACCGGCTGGCCGACCGTGAGGGCTTCCTCGTCGTCTATCCGGCGGGAACCGGACGTCGGGCGAGGGTCCTCACGTGGAACGCCGGACCCCGCTGCTGCGGCTACGCCCGGGACCAGGGCGTGGACGACGTCGGGTTCGTCCGGGCCGTGGTCGGCGACCTCGCCCGGCGGACGGCCGTCGACCCGGATCGGGTGTTCGCGACGGGTCACTCGAACGGGGGCGGCATGGTGTGGCGGCTCGCCAGGGACGCGCCCGATCTCGTCGCGGCGGTGGCTCCCGTGGCCGGCGCCGCCATGGGGCCCACCGGTGGGACCGACCCTCCCGTGCCCCTGCTTCAGATCCACAGCGTCGACGACCCCCGGGCGCTCTACGGAGGGGGGGAGGGCCCGCCCTTTCCCCTCACCGACCACACCGTGATGCATCGCGCGGTGGAGGAGGTCCTCGAGGACCGGGCCGCGGCCAACGCGTGCACGGGACCGCCCCGGGTCGTCGAGCGACGCGAAGGATCGGGCCCGGACGCCGGTCAACGGGCCGAAAAGCTCGTGTGGCCGGGGTGCGATGCGGCCCTGGAGCACTGGCGCCTCCGCGGGGCCGGCCACGGATGGCCCGGGCACCGCGTTCCGGTGCGGCGCCAGCGGCTTCTTGGGCCGTCGACGGAGCTCGTGGACGCGGCCGAGGAGGCGTGGGTCTTCTTCCGGCGCGTGGGAGGATCGTGAGCCATCGCGCCGCCCGTTCCTCCCCG
>JASFUL010000446.1:0-5006 GCA_050050315.1 Gemmatimonadota bacterium | reverse complement strand
CCAACACGCTGCGGCTCCGGGCGCTCATGGACTCCCTGGGGTGGCCCGGCCCCGACGACGTCGGCCAGGAGGGGATGGAGGGGGCGTTCCTCCTGATCCAGCACGCGACCGACCCGGACTTCCAGCGACGCGTCCTGCCGCAGGTCGAGGCGGACGTGCGAGCGGGGCGGCTGGATCCCCAGGACTACGCGCTGCTGGTCGACCGCACCCGTCAGCGCGAAGGTCTCCGGCAGCTCTACGGGACGCAGATCAGCATGCGGCCCGGGGAGAGCCAGGCGACGCTGGACCCCATCGAGGACTCGGCCGACGTCGACGCACGGCGGAGCGCCCTCGGCCTCCCGAGCCTGTCGACCTATCTCGACCTGATCGAGCGGGAGACGGGCTTCGACGTCGTGGGCCATCCCCCGGAGCCCGACTCGGGCTCGGGGGGAGGCGGGAGGTGAGGGCCGTCGGGCGACGACCGGAGAAGGCGATCAGGGCTCCGGGAGCACCTCGCCCACGGTGAGCTCGAGGGCCGGCCCGCCCTCGTCCGGCGTCCACCGGAGGGTGTCGCCCGGGCCCAGCACGGTCGGCTCGTCGGGCGCGTGGGCGAGGGGCCACACCTCCACCGTCCGGGCGTCGAGATCGACGATCCAGTACTCCGGTACGCCGTACAGCCTGTAGCGGTCGAGCTTGATGCCCCGGTCGCGGGTGGCGGTGGAGGGGGAGGTGACCTCCACGACCAGGTCGGGGGGACCCTCGACGCCCCGGTCGCTCAGCAGGTGGGCGTGCTCCTTCCGGACGAAGACGATGTCGGGCTCGAGGTAGTCGCCCTCGGCGAAGATAACGTCCACCGGACCCGCGTAGACCTGACCGAGGTCGTGGGAGCGAACGAACCCGTTCAGGGCGGTGACCAGGTCCGTCGCGATCCTCTGGTGTCGTAGGGCCGGCGCCGGCGTCACGACGAGCTCGTCGTCGATGATCTCGTAGCGAGTGCTGCCCGATTCCGGGAGCCGCGCGAACTCGGCGTACGTCCAGCGCACGCGGGCCCTCTTCCGTCCGGTCGTGTCCATCGCATCCCCCTCCTCCCGTGCAAGCTAGGTCCGCCGGGTGCCGCGCAACAACGATGGGAACGGCGGTCGGGCGGGGGGATGGCCGAGCGGGACGTCGGTGTGCGCTCGCGAGGTCCGATCCCACCATCCCTTCGCCGCCCGCGACGCCCCACCGTCGACGGGACCCCCGGAGGACCGGCGGTCGGATTCCCGCGGAATGCGAACGATGGGCATCACCCTCCATCACCTTCTCGATCGCTACGTCGAGAGCGAGACCCCGTACAAGAGCCGGAGCAAGCAGGGCCACGACCGCCGGACGGCGGCGATGTTGAAGAGGTTCTTCGCCGCGAGCCGCGGGGCCGAGACGCTGAACCTGGGCGACTGGAACCGCTTCATCCGGGCCCGCCGCGAGTACCGCATCGGACCGCCGGTCACGTTGATGCGGGCGAGGGAGGCCGAACGGAAGGGCAAGCCCCTGCAGCCGATCGGGGACCGCCAGATCGAGTACGACCTGCGTTTCCTGTGGGCCGTCCTCACCTGGGGGACCCGGACCGGGGACGCTCGGGGCAGGGTGCTGGTCGCGCGGCACCCGCTGAAGGACTGCGTACACGCCCGACACTGGCCCCGGGAGAGGAGCCCCGACCGGCCGGCCCTGACGGGGGATCAGTACCGGAAGCTGGTGGACGTCGCGTCGTCCATGGACTGGCGATTCCGCGTCGCGCTTACACTGGCCCACGAGACGGGCCACCGCATCGGCTCGATCCGGCGACTGCGGTGGTCCGACGTCGAAGCCCGCGAGGGGTGGATCCGGTGGAGGGCCGATGCGGACAAGATGGGCCGGGCGCACCGGACCCCGGTGACGGAAGGGGCCCGTGAAGCGCTGGAGCTGGCGGCGCGGCACCGGGACGAGCCCTGGCCGCCGGACCGCGCGCTCCCCGCATGGCTCCTCCCGTCGCCCTCCGACCCGTCCCGGCCCTGCTCCCGCAACATCATGAGGGACTGGTGGAACCGGGCGCAGGAGCGCGCCGGTCTCGGCGGGATCCCCCGGCTCGGCTGGCACGCGCTGCGGCGCAAGTTCGCCAACGACCTCCGGCACGTGCCGCTGAAGGACCTCGCCTCACTCGGAGGCTGGAAGGACACGCGGACCCTGTTGAAGTGCTACCTGACCGAGGACGAGGAGGCGATGGTGGAGGCGCTGGGGAGCCGGCGGTCGCCGCACCAACGGGGGGGGGATCGGGGGGAGGAGTAGAGTGGGTAGGAGTCGGCTCGGTCTCGGGCCATGGGTGTCGTCTTGATGAAGACCAGGGGGCGACCTATCATAAGTGTAACTTGAGTAACACCTTCTCTGGGGGATCCCATGACGCGACTGACGAGCCGCACCCGCACCCAGGGCGCTTCGCTCGTGACCACGGTGCCGGCCGAGGTCGTGCGCCGGCTGGGGATCCCGGCCGGCCAGGAGCTGGAGTGGATCGAGGACGGCCTGGGGGGCTTCCGGGTCGTTCCGAAGTCCGACGAGCTCTCCGAGGCTCTCGACGCCCACGAGAAGATCATGGAGGAATACGACAGCGTATTCCGTGAGCTGGCCCGGTGAGCCCACTCCATCTCTCGGAGGAGCCGCGATGGCTCACCGAGACGATGCTGCTGGCCATCCACGCACGACAGATCGAACGATACGGCGGGGCCCACGGCGTTCTCGACCCGAACGTGGTGCGCTCCGCCCTCGCGCGCCCGATCCATCGATGGGCCTACGACGAGGACGCGGATCTGGTCGACTTGGCGGCGGGCTACTTCGTCGGATTCGCCGGGTCGCAGGGTTTCAGGGACGGGAACGAGCGCACGGTCCTCGCGTCGGCACTCGTCTTCCTCTCGCTCAACGGTCATCCGCTGCACGTCGCCCCCGCGGAGCTCTACGCGCTGACCATGCGCGCAGCCACGAACGAGGCCGACGACCGGGTGGTGGCGGAGTACCTTCGGTTGCGGGTGGACGGGGGTGGATAGGGTCGGATTGCCGCGGAGCTGACCAGGAGGTCGGCGGTGAAGCCCGCCGCGGGATCGGTGGCGAAGGGCTGTGTTTCGAAGTCGCTCAGGCCGGCGTCCGGCGTGGAGAAGAAGCGGAGGAAGAAGGCGTAGGGAAGGGCCGCTCCAAGGACGGTGAGGAGCAGGTAGGGGCTCGCATGAGGTGAGGACCAAGATCCAGGGGTTGCCCGGGGCGTTGCCTCTTGGCGGCGGACGGGGTATTGTGGATTAAACCGCACAAAACGTGCGGTTTTGTCCAGGCAGTCGGAGGTGCGGTCGTGCCCGGTCATGCATACGAAACGGTCATGGACATCGCAGCCGAACAGTTCGGCTACGTCACCACCCGCCAAGCAGTTGAACGAGGTGTCACCGGCAACGCGCTTCGGATGATGGCGACCCGCGGCACACTCGAGCGGGTGAGTTGGGGCGTGTATCGCGTTCCGACGTTCCCTCCATCGCCCTATGCCGAGTACATGGAGGCCAGCCTGTGGCCCGCTGGGGTCCGAGGTGTCATCTCACACCAGTCGGGCCTGGCCCTCCGCGCTCTGTCGGACGTGAGCCCCGCGGCGATCCATATCACGGTTCCGCAAGGGTTCCGGATCCGGCGGGCGATTCCCGATCGCCTCGTCGTGCATAACGCGGATCTGAGGGACGAGGAGCTCACCCTCTTCGAGGGCATCCATGCGACGACGGTGGCTCGAAGCATCCTGGACTGCCATCGCGCCCATCTCGGGCCCGCCCTCCTCCGCCAAGCGCTCGACGAGGCGGAACGAGAGGGGTTCCTGAAACCCCGTGAAGCGGCCGACCTCAGAGCCCGGGTCCTCGTGGAGACGGTCCGCGAGAGCAGCGGTGCATAGCGACCGCGGCCAACCCTCCTCGGCGCGGGTCCTCACCCAATGGGTGGATTCCTATGCCCGTGAGAGAGGGCTGCCCCCCAAGCGGGTGCGCGACTGGATCTCTTTCATGATCCTCGGGGGCCGGCTGGCACGCGCAAGCTCGTCTGCGGAAGGCCCCCGATTCACGATCAAGGGAGCCGTCGCTCTCGAGATGCGTCTGCCGTCGAAGGCGCGGGCAACGAAGGACCTCGACCTGATTCTCGACGATGTCGGCGAGGACGGCTCTGTTGGCGCCCTCCGGATGGCGCTGGATGGTGGCTATCAGGGCTTCGCCTTCCGGGTGAAGAACGATCCCCACGTCATGCCCAACGATGCGGTCCGCGTGGACGTGGCTCTGGCGTACAGGGGCCGTGGCTGGGGCACCATCCAGGTCGACCTGTCCCCCGGGGAAGGTGACTTCACCGAGGTGGAAATGGTCGAGCCACTCAGACTCGACCCGTTCGGCCTGGATACGCCTCGTGTCCTGCCGTGTCTCTCACTGCGCTACCACCTTGCGCAGAAGATCCATGCCATGACAGAGCCACCGGTAGACGAGGAGACCCCCAACGAACGATTTCGGGATCTCGTCGATGTTCTCCTCATGAGCGAGCTTGCCACAGACCTCGGCGGCGTGAGAGCCGCTTGCAGGGAGGTCTTCGAGGTCCGAGCACGGCACGAGTGGCCCCCGTTTCTCGATCCACCCGGATCGTGGGAAGGCCCGTTCGCCGCGCTCGCCGAGCAGGTGCATCTTCCGCTGCGCACGCTCCGGGACGCGGTCGAGGAAGCGAGGGCGTTCATCCAGGCGATCGTGGTTGCGGACAATGGCCCGTAGAAGCCCCCACTGCGCGCCGCCCATCACCGGAGTCGCTTGCGGGGGAGTGACGCGGCGCTCCCGGCCGCGTGTTGAATCCGCGTCCGTCTGTTGGTAGCTTACAGATCTCGATGGGGCCTGTAGCTCAGGTGGTTAGAGCGCACGCCTGATAAGCGTGAGGTCGGTGGTTCGAGTCCACCCAGGCCCATTTGGGAAGCCCCCGACGTCGATGTGCCGAAGGACGAGCGAGGACACCCATGTGAGGTCAGGGTG
>JASFUL010000445.1:0-5019 GCA_050050315.1 Gemmatimonadota bacterium | reverse complement strand
CCGGGACGGCGCGCTCCATGGGAGTCGAGGTCGAGTGGTAGCGACGGCCCCGGGCGCCCGAGCCCGGCGTGTGAAGTGAGAGGGTGAGAGGGACGGCCGGAGTCGGCCGGGGCAGGAAGGGGCGCGAGCCCCGACGACAGCTGAAAGTCCGCTGAACCACCGTGTGCGAGCCGCCACCGGTGGGAGGACGAGACGAGCCGGCTCGTGGACATATGCCGAAGCACGGGAAGAAGTACGCCGACGCCAAGGGCCAGGTCCCGGTGGGCGTGAAGTTCGAGCCCGAGGAGGCGTTGCGGCTCGTGAAGGATCTGTCCTTCGCGAGCTTCGATGAGACCGTCGAGCTCGCCACGCGTCTCGGTGTTGACCCCCGCAGGGCCGACCAGATCGTGCGGGGCACCGTGGTGCTGCCCCACGGGACCGGGCGGACCGTCCGGGTCCTGGTGGCGGCCCAGGGAGAGAAGGCCGCCGAGGCCGAGGAGGCCGGAGCCGACTACGTGGGGCTCGAATACCTCGAGAAGATCCAGGAGGGCTGGCTCGACTTCGACGTGGCGGTGGCCACCCCCGACGTCATGGGGAAGGTGGGCCCCCTCGGGCGGATCCTGGGCCCCCGGGGTCTCATGCCGACCCCGAAGGCCGGTACCGTCACCTTCGACGTCGGGCGGGCGGTGAAGGAGATCAAAGCCGGGAAGATCGAGTTCCGGGTCGATCGGACGGGGAACATCCACGCTCCGATCGGGCGGGTCTCGTTCGAGACCGAGAACCTCTCCGAGAACCTGGGCGCGTTCATGGACCAGATCGTCCGGGCCCGTCCCGCCGCCGCCAAGGGCCAGTACGTGCGGAGCGTCACCGTCTCCAGCACCATGGGACCGGGCGTCTCCATCGACCCGAACCTGTACCGCCGGAGCCTCTGACCATGAATCGAACCGAGAAGGCCGAGTTCGTCTCGAGCTTCCGCGACCGCCTCGGTCGGACTCCGGTGCTCTACCTGACGGACTTCACCGGGCTGGACGTGAAGGCCATGACGCAGCTCCGTCAGAGCCTCAAGGACGTGGGCGCGGAGTACGTGGTGGTCAAGAACCGCCTGATGATCCGCGCGCTGGAAGAGACGGAGCTGCCCGACATCACGGGCGCCCTGCAGGGTCCGACGGGTGTCGTGTTCGGATACGGAGGGGTCGTGGAGCCCGCCAAGGCGCTGGCGGACTTCGCGAAGGACCACAACGATCGCCCGGTCTTCAAGCTGGGCGTGCTCGAGAACGAGATTCTCGAGCCGGAGCAGATCGACCGGCTGGCCAAGCTCCCTCCGCGGGAGCAGCTGATGGCGCAGCTCGCGGGTGCTCTGGAAGCGCCGATGGCCATGCTGGCCACCGCCCTGCAGGCGAAGCTCCAGGAGATGTCCGGTCTACTGGAAGCCCTCAGGAACGAGCGGGAAGAGCAGAACGCGTAGGCACTCCGCCGCGCACGACGAGCAAGACGGAACCACAGCCGGCGGAGGCCGGGGAAACCAAGGAGACGACAGATGGCGAAGCACGACGAGCTGCTCGAGAAGATCGGTGAGATGACGGTCCTGGAGCTGTCGGAGTTCGTGGAGGCGTTCAAGGAGAAGTTCAACGTCACCGCCGTGGCCGCTCCGGTGGCCGCCGCGGGCGGCGCGGCCGGAGGCGAGGCCGCCGAGGAGGAGAAGGACGAGTTCGACGTCGTCCTCGAGGGCATCGGCGACAAGAAGATCCAGGTCATCAAGGTGGTGCGCGAGCTCACCGGGCTGGGCCTCAAGGAGGCCAAGGAGACCGTGGACAACGCGCCGAGCACCATCAAGGAGGCCGCGACGAAGGAAGAGGCCGAGCAGATGAAGGCCAAGCTCGAGGAGCAGGGCGCGACCGTCGTTCTGAAGTAGATCGATCCGACATCCCTCCCGGACCGCCGCCCCGGAGGCGGGCCGGTGCGGGAGGGGTGTCCGTTGGAGCCCGTCCCCGTCCGCTCGGCCGGCCTCCGCATCGCCCTTCGGGGGGTGCCGGAGACGCCCGCCGAAGGCGCCGGGGATTTCGGCGCTGTAGGCGCCGAAGTCTGAACCATCATGCTAGTCCAGGTCCCGACGCCCCGCCGGGGGGCGGAAGGGGCCGGCTAAAGGGGGAATCCCGTTGAGTATTCGGAACGACGCCCGACCGGCCGTGAGCTTCGCCAAGCTCAAGCCGGTCATGCCCATGCCGAACTTGCTGGATGTCCAGCTCCGGTCGTTCGAGAAGCTCATCGAGACGGACGTCGAGCCCGAGGACCAGTGGGACTTCGGACTCGATCGTGTCTTCGGGGAGATCTTCCCCATCAGCGACGTCAACGAGAACTTCACCCTCGAGTACGTCGGGGCGAGCCTCGGCGAGCCCAAGTACTCGGTGGAGGAGTGCATCGAGCGCGACATGACGTTCGCGTCGCCCCTCAAGGCGACGCTGCGCCTGGTCGTGTGGGAGGACCTGGAGGACGACGAGCGGCGTCCCCGGGACATCATCGAGAAGGAGGTCTATCTCGGTGACCTGCCCCTCCTGACGGAGCTGGGGACCTTCATCATCAACGGCGCCGAACGCGTCGTGGTCAGCCAGCTTCACCGCTCGCCGGGCGTGGTGTTCGAGGAGAACATCCACCCGAACGGATCCCGGCTGAACTCCTGCCGGATCATCCCGTTCCGGGGGTCGTGGGTCGAGTTCACGATCGACATCAACGACATCTGCTACGTCCACATCGACAAGAAGAAGAAGTTCCCCGCTACCGCGCTGCTCCGCGCGTTCGGCTACGGAACCGACGCCGAGATCTACCAGCTCTTCTTCGAGACGGACACGATCGACGTCACCGAGGAGGACAAGCGGGGCGAGAAGCTGGCCCTCGGTCGCGTCCTCGCCGAGGACATCATCGACACCGAGAGCGGCGAGATCCTCGTCGAGGAGTCGACCGAGCTGGACGAGGACGTCCTGGACCGGCTCGAGCGGGCCGAGGTGGAGCAGGTGCTGGCCTACGTCCATCCGGACGAGGACGGCCGGGGCATGAGCCCCATCATCAAGAACACCCTGAAGAAGGATCCCACCGACAGCGAGGAGGAGGCTCTCAACGCCATCTACTCGCTGCTCCGTCCGGGCGACGCGCCGAACCTCCAGACGGCGCGCGAGGCCCTGGACCGGGTCTTCTTCAACCCGAAGCGCTACGACCTCGGGCGCGTCGGCCGCTACAAGATCAACCAGCGGCTCAAGCTCGACGTGCCGCGCACGGAGACGGTCCTCACCAAGACCGACTTCATCGAGATCCTCCGCTACCTCATGGAGCTCTCCGAGGGACGGGGGTTCACCGACGACATCGACCACCTCGGAAACCGGCGCGTCCGGACCGTGGGTGAGCTCATCGCGAACCAGTTCTCCGTCGGTCTGTCCCGGATGGCCCGCCTGGTCAAGGAGCGGATGTCCATCAACACGGACCCGGAGAAGATCAACATCGACGACCTGGTGAACGCGCGGACCGTCTCCGCCGTCATCCAGGCGTTTTTCGGCAGCAGTCAGCTCAGCCAGTTCATGGATCAGACGAACCCGCTGGCCGAGATGACGCACAAGCGGCGCCTCAGCGCCCTCGGGCCCGGGGGCCTCACCCGGGAGCGCGCCGGGTTCGAGGTGCGCGACGTGCACTATTCGCACTACGGGCGCATGTGCCCGATCGAGACCCCCGAGGGTCCCAACATCGGCCTGATCACGTCGCTCACGACGTACGGACGCATCAACGAGCTCGGCTTCATCGAGACGCCGTATCGGAGGGTCGTCGACGGGCGCGTCACCGACGAGATCGCGTGGCTGTCCGCCAACGAGGAGGAGGAGGGCCGGATCGCCCAGGCCAACGCGCCGCTGGACGAGAAGGGCGGCTTCCTCAACGAGTTCGTGCTGTGCCGGGAGCGGGGGGACTTCCCCCTCCTCCGGCCCGAGGACATCGACTACATGGACGTGGCGCCCGACCAGATGGTCTCGGTGGCCGCCGCCATGATCCCGTTCCTCGAGCACGACGACGCCAACCGCGCCCTCATGGGCTCGAACATGCAGCGACAGGCCGTGCCGCTCCTCTTCACGGACGCCCCCCTCGTGGGGACGGGCCTGGAGCGCAAGGTGGCCCGCGACTCGGGCGCGGTCATCACGGCCCGTCGGGGCGGGGAGGTCGTGCACGTCACGGCCGACGAGATCGTGGTGGACACCGGTCACGTGAAGCCCGGCTCGACCGAGCAGCCCCTGGCCAAGCTGGCGCAGTTCGACCGGTACCGGCTGAAGAAGTTCTGGAGGACCAACCAGGACACGGCCATCAACCAGCGCCCCCTGGTGAGCCTCGGACAGCAGGTGGAGCCCGGCGACATCATCGCCGACGGTCCGAGCACCGACCACGGCGAGCTCGCCCTCGGCCGGAACGTCCTCGTGGCGTTCATGCCCTGGTACGGGCACAACTTCGAGGACGCGATCGTCATCAGCGAGAAGCTGGTGAAGAACGACGACTTCACCTCCATCCACATCCAGGAGCTCGAGCTCCACGTCCGCGACACCAAGCGGGGCATGGAGGAAATCACCCGCGAGATCCCGAACGTGGCCGAGGAGTCCCTCGTCGACCTCGACGAGCGGGGCATCGTCCGGATCGGCGCGCGCGTGAAGTCCGGCGACATCCTCGTCGGCAAGATCACGCCGAAGGGTGAGACCGAGCTCTCCCCCGAGGAGAAGCTCCTGACGGCGATCTTCGGCGAGAAGGCCAAGGACGTGAAGGACTCGTCGCTGCGCGTTTCGCCCGGGATGACCGGGACCGTCATCGACGTGAAGATCTTCAGCCGCCGGATCGACGACCCGCTCCTCGAGAAGGAGCACGGCGCCAAGATCGGTGAGCTGCGGGTCACCGAGCGCGACGAGATCCACAGGATCCAGGAGGCGCGCGACGAGGAGCTTCACGACCTCCTGCACCTCCAGACCGTCGCCCTCATGCTCAAGAAGGGGACCGTCGAGCCCCTCCTCGACGAAGGCACCA
>JASFUL010000444.1:0-5020 GCA_050050315.1 Gemmatimonadota bacterium | reverse complement strand
GACGGTCGCGGTCCTGCGCCTGTCGACCACCGGGCCCGTGTCCCCGGACCAGGTGGACGTGCTCTCGCCGGACGAGCGCGCGCGGGCCGACCGGTTCCGGCTCCCCGAGGACCATCGCCGCTTCGTGACGGTCCGCCACGCCCTTCGCCTCGTGCTGGGAGGACACCTCGGGGAGGCGCCGGACTCGATCCGGTTCCGCTACGGACCCCAGGGCAAGCCGGCTCTGGAGGCCCCCGGCGCCGCCGACGCCGTCCGCTTCAACGTCAGCCACGCCGGCGATCGGGCGCTGATCGCGGTGGCCCGGGGCCGGGAGGTCGGCGTGGACATCGAGCGGGTGCGGTTGGAGCCGGTGGACGCGCTCGACCTCGCCGAGCGCTTCTTCTCGTCCCGGGAGGCGGAGGCGCTGGCGAGCCTTCCCCCCGCCCAGGTCGCCTCGGCCTTCCACGCGGGGTGGACGCGCAAGGAGGCGTTCATGAAGGCGGTCGGGAAGGGATTGGCGCTCCCCCTCGACGCGTTCGACGTCTCCCTCACCCCCGGCGAACCGGCCCGGCTGCTGGCGACCCGGTGGGATCCCGCGGAAGCGGAGCGCTGGTCCCTGAAGGCGCTGGACGTCGGCCCGGGGTACGCCGCGGCCCTGGCCGTGGAAGGGCACGACTGGAGCCTCCGAGAAGATCGGTGGCCCGACTAGCGTACTCCCCGGCTTCCACTCCTCGTCCGGGCGGCCTCCGGGCACCCTCGGCGACGCGATCCACCCGCCGGGCCCCCCGGCCTGACGTCACGGTCCTCTCCCGCGACTCGTTTCCGGGGTGCCGACCGCCGCGACTCCCGATCCTCGTCGTCCCATGCGAGCCATGCGAGCGCACACCGAGACGGTCCTGCTGCTCCTCCTCCTCGCAGGCTCCGCTCCGGTCCCGGGCGCCGTCCGGGCCCAGGAGATCACCGCGTCGGCCGGCGTCGGGCACTCGGGCTTCGAGAGCCTGGGCCATCCGTCCGTCGTGTCCCTGGAGGTGGCGTTGCCGCTGGTCTCGTCCCTCCGATTGACCGGGCGTTGGCGCCGGGTCGACGGGGGACGACGCTTCGACGGAACCACTTGCGACGCCTACTGGCCGATCTTCGAGGCCTGTCGGGAGGAGGCGATCGAGACCGACGCCGACCTGGACCAGTGGCAGGTGGGGCTACGGGTCGGTCTCCCCGCCACGGGACGGGTGCGTCTCCACCTCGGGGTGGCCAGGGTGCGGAGCCGCCTGCGTGGATCGTCGCGCGGGGTCGAGACGGGACGGAGCGCGGGCGACTACCTTCCGGGCGAGGCCGTCTGGCACACGGCTCTCTCGTTGGGGGTCCGGACGGAGCCCCTGGCCTCGGGCCTCCTCCAGGCAGGCCTCCGACTGCAGAGCCAGCCCCTCGACCTCCGGGGATGCGCGACCGACGTCGGTACGCCCTTCTGCGGGTCCGAGCGCCTGACGACGCTCGAGGCCACCCTGACGCTGGTCCGCTGACGCCGCACGGGGTCGGCCGCACGGTTGTTCCGCCGGGCTCCCGGCGTCACATTCGGCTCGCTTCCATCCCCCTCCAGGGGGACGGGGGTGGACCATCTCGACCGGTCGGCGTCCCGTCGATCCGGCGACGGCCTCCGACCCGGAATCCCATGCGTCACGCCCCGAATCCCCGCGTCCTCCCGGCCCTGACGCTCCTTCCGGCCTTGACCCTCCTGCTGGCGCCCGCCGCCGCTCCCGGCCAGGAGCCCACCGTCGACGAGGCCCGTCGGGCGATCGAGACCGCTCTCACCCCCTCCATCCAGGTGGCGGGCGAGCCCGTCCCCGCGTACTCGCTGGAAGAGCGGATGGCCGACCACGGCGTGCCCGGAGTGAGCGTCGCCGTGGTCCACGTCGGCCGGATCCACTGGGCCGCCGCGTACGGGATGGCGGACGTGGAGGAGGGGCGCCCCGTCACGACGGAGACGCTCTTCCAGGCGGCCTCGATCAGCAAGCCCGTGGCCGCGCTGGCGGCGCTGCAACTCGTCGAGGAGGGCCGCCTGGAGCTCGACGCCGACGTGAATCGCTACCTCGAGTCGTGGAAGGTCCCGCCGTCCGACGCGGCCGGCGGCGAGCCGGTCACGATCCGACGGCTGGTCACCCACAGCGCGGGCCTCACGGTCCACGGCTTCCGCGGCTACGCCCGGGGTGAGCCGGTCCCCTCCACGGTCGAGGTGCTGGACGGCAGCGGGCCGGCCAACTCGGCTCCGGTGCGCGTCGACATCCGCCCGGGCGAGCGCCATCGCTACTCCGGCGGCGGATACACCGTCCTCCAGCTCCTCCTGGCCGACGTGCTCGGTCGGCCCTTCCCGGACCTCATGCGCGAGCGCGTCCTCGATCCGGTGGGCATGACGGCCAGCACGTACCGGCAGCCCCTGCCGGAGGCGCTCCGCGACCGGGCGGCCACCGGGTACCGGGCCGGTGGCTCGGAGGTGGTGGGCAAGTGGCACACCTACCCGGAGATGGCGGCGGCCGGCCTCTGGACCACCCCAAGCGACCTGGCGCGCTACGTCCTCGAGGTCCAGCGCGCCGTCCGGGGCGAGTCCGACGTCCTGGGTCCCGAGATGGCCGCGGCCATGGTCACGCCGGGCGTCGGGGGATGGGGGCTCGGGCCCGGCCTCGACGGCGAAGGGGACGCCAGGCGCTTCTCCCACGGAGGTGCCAACGAAGGGTTCCGCGCCGTCTTCTTCGGCTCCGTCTCGGGGGGCGAGGGAGCGGCCGTGATGACGAACAGCGACACCGGAGGAGCCCTCTATACGGAGATCGTCCGGGCGCTCGCGAGGGTGTACGGGTGGTCCGGCTGGGAGGCCCGGGTGATCGACGAGGTCGCCCTCGGCCCGGACGGGGCGGACGCCTTCGCCGGAACGTACGAGGTTCAGGGGATGGACCTCGTCGTCCGGGTGGAGGCGGTCGGCTCCCGGCTCCGCCTGCAGGTGCCCGGGCGGCCGGCGGCGGAGCTCGTGCACGTCGGCGACGACGCCTTCGTCGACGTGGCCGATGGCACGCGGCTCCGCTTCGAGCGGAACGACGCGGGGGAGGTCGAGGCCATCCGGCAAGGCAACCTGCGCGCCGTGCGGTCCGAGGGCGCTACCCCTCCGCGCCCTTGGTAGGAATCCCCTCCATGGCGCGCTCGGCCAGCGCGGCGATGGTGAGCGAAGGATTCACGCCCGGGTTCGCGGACACGGCCGAGCCGTCGATCACGAACAGCCCCTCGTACCCGAACGCCCGGTGCCGGGCGTCGACGACCCCGTCCGCCGGTCCCTCCCCCATGATGGCCCCGCCCAGGATGTGCGCCGTCGTCGGCGTGCCCGAGAGCATCTCGGTGGCGAGGCTCGCCGGGAATCCGTCGACCTTCTCCGCGACCCGATCCGCCAGGTCGGTGGCCTCCGGGATGGCGGCGGTCGGAGCCGGCCCCCGCGCCAGACGCGAGCGGAACCCGCGACCGCGGCGCCCGGGCACGAGGGAGAGGTGGCTGTCCAGCGTGCGCATGTAGAGGAGGATCAGGGTGTGCCGGGCGTGGTCCCGGACGGTCCACGCGCGCAGGAAGCCCGGGACGTCCGCGGCCACGCGACGGACGGCGGAGGCGAGCCGGGCTCCCAGGGTCGGGCCGGGTGCGTGGGGGGACATCAACAGCCTGAAGAAGCCCGATCCCGACGGGTAGCGGACGGGCTCCAGGGACGAGCGGTCGTCCGTGTGGAGGATGGAGGTGATGGCGACGCCGTCCGACATGCTCCGTTCCCGGCGCCCGCTCACGACGCCCACCAGGACCTCCGAGTTCGTCCGGACGTGATGACCCACCCGTTCGGACAGGCGTGGCAGTCCGTCTTCGTCCCGCCGGAGCTTCAGCAGGAGCGGCACGGTGCCGAGGACGCCTCCGGCCAGGACCACCCGCCGGGCCCGGAAGGTCCGCCGACGGCGTGGGCGCCACCACCGGGGCGGACCCGCGAGCGCCTCCACCCGGTACCCCTCGGAGCCGTCGGCGCGGCCCAGCGGCCGGATCCAGGTCACCTCGTGCTCGGGTCGGATCTCCAGGCCACCGGCCTCGGCCAGGTGCAGGTAGTTGAGATCGAGGGTGTTCTTGGCTCCGTGCCGGCACCCGAGCATGCACCCCCCACAGCCGATGCATCCCGTCCGGTCCGGTCCTTTTCCGCCGAAGTACGGGTCCGGGACCGGCACTCCGGGCTCCCCGTAGAAGACCCCCACGTCCACCGGGCGGTGGCGGTCCTCCAGGTCGAGGTCCCGGGCGACCGACGCGACGATCTCGTCGGGCCAGGTGCCGCCGGGGCAGGGCGTCGCGCCCAGCGTCTCCCGGGCACGCTCGTAGAAGGGCTCCAGCTCGGCCCGCCAGTCGGCCAGCCCGCTCCACGAGGGCGCCCGGAAGAAGTCGTCCGGGGGACGGGCCAGCGTGTTGGCGTAGACGAGGGAGCCCCCGCCGACGCCCACCCCGGTGAGCGCCGTCAGGTGGCGCAGGAAGGTCATCTGGAAGGGGCCGCGGAGCCCGGCCCGGGGCGCCCACAGCCAGCGGCGGAGGTTCCAGTTGGTCTCCGCGAAGTCCCCGGCGGCGTACCGCCTCCCCTTCTCGAGGAGGAGCACGCGGTACCCCTTTTCCACGAGGCGGAGCGCCGACACGCTTCCGCCGAAGCCCGACCCCACCACCACGAAGTCCCAGGTCACGTCGCCGGCGCCCCTCGGGACGGGGGGTGTCAGAGCCGGTCCGGGTCGGGGCTCATCGCCACGCTTCGCCCGGATCGCCGAAGGGGTAGAGGCGGTCGATCGGCGCGAACTGCCAGGGCAGGGCGTCCAGCCTCGTCGTCCCGACCCAGGGACCCGGCGCGTCCACCACCAGGATCGTCGGCGCGTAGCCCGTCTCGTCGAATCCCCGGCGGAAGTGCACCCGGCTCTTCACCACGAAGACGTCGTAGTCGTCGGGGTCGACGTCGGCGAAGCGGAGCGCTCCCGGGGACGTGATCTGCTCGTAGGCGGGGGTG
>JASFUL010000443.1:0-5024 GCA_050050315.1 Gemmatimonadota bacterium | reverse complement strand
GTTGCTGCCGAAGATGCCCATGGCCCACTGGTGCGCCGTCTCGTGGGTGATCAGCCCCTGGGACGGCCCACCGTCCATGATCATCATGGGGAACTCGGTCCCGCCCCCTTCCAGCCGGTGCAGGTTCGTGAGCTGGGGATACGGGTAGGGGCCGAACACGGACTCGAGCCACTCCAGGGCCCGCACCGTGCGGGCGGCCGCGGCGCCCAGGTCCCAGTCGAGGTCGCCGGGCCGGAAGAGGACGTGCACGGCGACGTCGCCGTGGCGCGTGGCCTCGTAGCGGTACTCCGGGCTCGTGCTCCAGGCGAAGTGGTGGATCCTCTCGCCGTAGAAGCGGACGCGCTTGCGACCGGCTTCCGGAGAGGCCGCGAGAAAGCCGGGAGAGTCGGGCGCGAGCGGGTCGGAGTACCAGTCCGTCTGCAGGTCCGGCTCCCGGACCGGGCTGGTGGGCTGCGGCCGCCACCCCGGATCGCCCTCGAGGACCGCCCCCGTGGCGCCCACGACCTGGTCGTCCGCCAGGTCCAGGGTGACGTCGAACGTGCCGTACTCGCCGTAGAACTCGCCCTGCGGATGGAGGGGGTTCTCCTGCCAGCCGCCCCGGTCGTAGACCGCCACGCGCGGGTACCACTGGGCGAAGTCGAAGCTCCGCCCCCGCCGGCACTGGCGACGGCACAGCGTCGAGGGGCGCGCCAGCCACTCGAACGCGAACGTGACCTCGCCGCCGGGCGGGATCGCCTCGGGGAGGGCGAAGCGGACCACGGTCGAGTCGGGCGCGTGGGGATACTCGGGCGTCAGGACGACGCCGTCCACCTCCATGGAGCGCAGCCGGTCGTACGCGTAGTCGGGCTCCTCCAGGGACTGGAAGTCGAGGCGGTCCCGCTCCTCCGCCCGGGCCCAGACGCTGTTGGGTCGAAACGCGTTCAGGTGGAGGTGGAAGTAGACCTCGTCGAGGGCGTCGGGCGAGCGGTTGTGGTACGCCATGGTGCCGGCCGCCTCGAGCCTTTCCTCCTGCTCGTCGAGGTAGGCCTCGATCGTGTAGTGGACCTCCTGCTGCCAGTAGGCGTCCTGGGCCGGGTCGCCGGACCCCGGGAGGACGGCGCGCGGCCCGGGGGCGGGCGCGGGACCGGGGAGCCGGAGGAGGCCCGCCTGGACGGCGAGGCCGAGTGCGAGGACGTGCATCACGGTCGGTCGGCTCCTGCGTACGGGTTCCGGAACGAAAGGTCCCGGAACATAAGGGGAGGCGGGCCACCGCGCGCCCGCCTCCCCGCCGACCGTCCGCCGGCAGCCCCCCTCGCGGGATTACCGGCCGTACCCCTCCCACCCCCGGTCCGGGAGCTGGCACTGGGGCCACGTCGTCGGCTGGCCGGTGCGCCGGTTCATCGGCATCACCGGTCGCCGCTCGCGCGAAACGAAGTCCGGGTCCTCCGAGGCCATGTACGCGAGCATGGCGAAGAGGACCGCGTTGTGACGGACGTTGTCGAACGCCAGCTTGTCGAAGGTGTCCAGGTTGGTGTGCCACGTGTAGGAGCCGTAGTCCCACGAGTCCGCCCACAGGCCGAACGAGGGCGCCCCGGCGCAGGTGAACGCGGCGTAGTCGCTGCCCCCGCCCCCCGGCGTGCCCGGGATGTCCATGTCGATCGCGGAGCTCAGCTCGGAGGGGATGCCGCTCAGCCAACGGGCGAAGTGGGACCCGGCGTCGAGCAGTCCCTGCATGCCCACGCGGGAGATCCGGCCGGTCCCGTTGTCCTGGTTGAAGACCGCCTGCAGGCCCTCGACGATCTCCGGGTGGTCGGCGGCGAAGGCCCGGGATCCGTTCAGCCCCTGCTCCTCGCTGCCCCAGTGCCCGACCACGATGGTCCGGCGCGGGTTCGGGTAGTGGAGCTTCAGGAGGCGCATGGCCTCGGCCATGATGACCGTGCCCGTTCCGTTGTCCGTGGCGCCCTGGGCCCCGTCCCACGAGTCGAGGTGGGCCGACAGCAGGACGTACTCGTCCGGCCGCTCGGTGCCGGGAATCGTCGCCACCGTGTTGAAGACGGGCACCTCGCCACGTTCCTCGGAGCGGGCGTCGACGCGCACCACCGGGCCCTGGCCGTGGTCGGCCAGGCGGTGCAGCAGGCCGTAGTCCTCGCAGCTCAGCGAGAGGACGGGCACCCGGCCGTCCCGGTCGCCGAAGACGCGGCGCGCGCCGTACCCGCCCGACCACGAGGAGGTCAGCACACCGGCCACGCCCGCGTCCGCGAGCATGCCCGCCAGGTCCCGCTCCTGGCCGCCCAAGCGGGCGACCCGCTGGCTCCACGCCTGCGCCGCGGCCTCCCGTCGCTCGAGGAAGGCGGCGTACGCCTGCTCGTCGGCGTAGTCCTCCCAGCGGTCCAGGGGGCGGCACGTCGCCTCGGGGGCCGAGGCGAGCACCCAGCTCCCCCGGGCCCGCTCGCCCCAGGCCGCGACCTCGGCGTCGGAAGCCGGGAGCGCCACCACGTCCGACTCCACCGGGCCGTCGGTGCCCGGGCTCCAGGCGAGCAGCGTGGCGTCGAGCGTCCGGACCCGGGGCTCGACCAGGTCGACGTGGGTGACGCCGCGCTCCCACCCCTTCCACGTCCCGTACTGCTGGTTCTCCGCCTCGATTCCCCAGCTCCGGTAGAGGCCGACGAGCCAGTCGTGGGCGTGGTCGAGGCCGGGACTTCCGGTCAGGCGGGGCCCGATGGAGTCGAGGAGCGTCTGGGCCAACGGGTAGACCTGCGACCGCTCCATGCCCTCGGTCCACATCGCCCGGATCACGGCGTCGTCCGTGGGCACGTCCTGGGCGGCCACCGGGCCGGGGGTCGCCGGGAGCAGGGTCGCCAGCAGCAGGGCCGCCGGCCAGCGGATCGTTCGGAACACGCGAGCCTCCAGTCTCGGGGAACGCCCCGGTCCCGCGCGGTCGGGGCGGATGCAAAGCTCACGCAAATCCGGGGGCCGGGCAATCGGGAGGATTCCCCTCCCCCGCGGGAGGGAACTTCCCCGGCGCCCCGGCAGGCGCTACCGCATCCCCCTTTCCCCGGCGCCTCCCGACGCGGGCAGGGGTCGGTACTCGGCCACGACGTGCGCGACCTCGGGGTCCGGCATCGGCCCGACGTCGCCCCACACGCGGACGAAGCCGGTGCCCGGCGGGCCTCCGTAGGAGCGGACCCACGCGGCCGCGAGGCCGCGCTCGTTCAGGGCGAGGGGGACGAGGCCCGGGACGGGCGTGGCCGCCCAGCGGGTCATCCACCACCCCGAGAGGCCCCAACGCCTGCCGGCCGCGGTGGTCCGCGCGCCGTACGCGTCGAAGTTGCTCCGATCGTGGGGCACCCCGAGCAGGCGCGCGGTCGCCTCCCGGTCGATGGCGGTCAGGTCGCCGGGGGACCCCGTCCCGGGATCGCGCGTCCAGAGAAGGGGCGGGACGCCGACCCAGACCACCTTGCCGCCCGCCTCCAGGTAGCGCCGCAGGAGGCTCGAGGGCCCTCCCTCCGCCGCCGCCGGGGGGAGCGCGTCCATCGCGAAGACCACCACGCTCGGGGCGCCGTCGGCCGCCCCGGCCTCGAGGAACGCCACGAGGCCGCCGGAGTCGATCTCCCGGTAGCCGGCCGCGACCAGGCGGTCCGCGAGCTCCTCGTGGCCCCGGTACCACGCCGCCCGCGCCAGCGCGGAGTCACGGAAGACCGCGCGCCGGACCGGCGGGCCCTCCCGGAAGGCGTAGACCCCCCCGTCGTCGCTCCCCACGAAGAGCATTCCGTCGTCGGGCACGGGGGACGACTGCACGCGGGCGCCGGTCCGGTAGCTCCACAGCTCCTCGCCGCTGGTCCGGTCGAGCGCCCGCACCCAGCCGGCGTTGTCCGTCGCGTACACCACGCCCCCCGCCACGGCCGGCGAGGTCCAGACCGAGCTCGGCGTCTCGACGCGCCAGAGCTCCCGGCCGCTCCCGGCGTCCACGGCCTGCACGAAGCGCCCGTCGGAGGTCCCGGTCCACACCACGCCGTCGGCCACCGCCGGCCCGCCGAGGACCCACGAGACCCGGTGGTCCGAGCGCCACGCCCAGCGTCCCTCGCCCTCCGGTGGGTCGTCGCCCCGCAGTCCGCCCTCCTCGAGGTCGAAGGCGTACAGGTGGCCGTCCTTCGCGCCCACGAAGACGCGACCGTCCACCACCGCGGGGGTCGACTGGACCGTCTTGCGGTCGAAGCCGAAGTCGGCCGAGCGGAGCGAGCGGCCCTCGGTGTCGAAGCGCTCGAGCACCGAGCCGTCGGCGAGGGAGAGGACGTACACGCTCCCGTCGGCGCTCCCGACCACCACCGCGCCGTCCCGCACCGCCGGACTGGAGCGGACCCGACCGTGCACGGGCGTGCTCCAGAGGACCTCGCCGTCGGACGCCCGCACCGCGCGCACCCGCCCGTCACCGGAGCCGAAGACGACGCGCCCCTCGACCACCGCGGGCGAAGAGGTGAAGACGTCCGCGCTCTCGTGCCCCCACTCCCACGGCACCTCGGGCCCGGTGGCCACGCGCCACCTCTCCTCGCCCGTCCCCGCGTCGAGAGCGTAGAAGCGGCCCGCCCGGTCGCCGAAGAAGACGCGTCCGCCGGCCACCGCCGGAGACGACGTCACGGACGAGCCCGCGTCGAAGCGCCACCGCTCGCGTCCCGATCGCCGGTCGAGGGCGTAGAGACGGCCGTCGCCGCTGCCGACGTAGACCGCTCCGTCGTGCACGGCGGGCGTGGAGCGCACGGGTCCCTCGGTGGCGAAGCGCCACTGGAGCCCGCCGAGGCTCTCGACCGGACGCGTACGGTAGAGGCCCGTGCGGGCCGCGTCGCCCCGGAACATGGTGGTGTCGGAGGCCGCGGCGGCGGCCGGCCGTCCGCCGGCTTCGGCCGCCGCGGGGGCCACCGAGGCCCCGGACGAAAGGTGGAGGCCGGCGAGGAGAAGCACGGTCACGGAGGGCGTTGGCATCGCGGTCGGGGATCGGGGGTGCGTGGGCCGCGATCGCTCGGGGCGACGCGGCGTGGGCTCGACCAGCC
>JASFUL010000442.1:0-5031 GCA_050050315.1 Gemmatimonadota bacterium | reverse complement strand
TCACGGTCGGGTAGTAGCCGCCGGTCGAGCGCCACGGCATGTAGTACACGTGGTAGGTGCCGCTCCCGGGCGCGGGATGGAACGCCACGTCCCCCGACGCGGCCTCGACGCGGAGCGCCACGGCGTTGGCCACCGCCTGGCCCGACGCCGCGTCCACCACCACCACGGACTTCGCGCCGGGGTCCCGGTCGTGGCGACGCCAGGGGATGGTGGCCACCACGACGTCCGGGGGCTCGGCCCCGGGCGGCGTCTCCTCCAGCACCACCACCGCCCGGTGGTTCCCCCACGACGTGCCCTCCTGCCCCGCCGGCAGGTGCGGCTCCCAGCTCCCGGCCTCCCACACGACGCCGTCGATCACGTTGGAGACCGGCGGCGCGCGGTAGAGCTCCGCGGCGCCGGTCGCCTCGGGGCCGGGCTCGGCGCAGGCGGCGGTCAGGAGCGAGAACAGGGCGGCGGTCGCGCCGAGGGAGCGGACGGCGGCGGCGGGCACCAGCCGAGGGAGAGCGGTCGCCGCGGAGGGAGATCCCAGGGCGGGGGCGAGCTCGCGCGTCGCGAGGGTCACGGTCCGGGAGCGGCGCATGGTCGTCTCCTGCTCAGGGCGTGATCTCGAGGGCGCGGAGGAGGATCCGGCCTTCCAGGTCGTCGAACAGCTCCGGGTGCTCGGGGGCCAGGCGCCGGGCGACCTCCGCGGGGTCTTCGCCGCGTGCGATTCCGGCGATCAGCGCCGCCGCGAAGCGCCCGGACGCGGTCTCGTGGTCCGTGGCCATCGCGCCCAGGGCGTCCGCCCGACCCAGGAGCGCCAGGGCCGGCACGGCCAGCAGGTCCAGCCGGTTGCGGAAGGCGCCCGACGGGTCCGTGGCGCCCACGACGGCCCGAAGGGCCTCGCGGGCCGCCCCGTCGTCGCCCCCGGCCCGCTCGGCGAGGCCCAGCAGGTACCGGACGACCCGCTCCTCGGGCTCGTACGGCCGACCCTGGCCGAGGTGCTCCGGCCACTCCAGCGCCGCCCGGAGGTGGTCGCGGGCGCGGGCGGGCGCGGCCGCGGGAGCCGGCCCGGTCGCCTCCAGGGCGTCGAGGGCCGCCAGGACGTGGGCCTGCTCGTACAGCGCGTGGCTCTGCCGGGCGTTCTCGGACGGAAGGACGCGCGTGGCGTCCAGGATCTCCACCGCCTCGAGGGGACGGTCCAGGTGCACCAGCGAGCGCGCCTGCATGAGGTCGAGGTCGAAGTCCCCGGGAAACGTGAGCCGGCCCGCCTCCGTCTCCGCCAGAGCGTCGCTCCAGCGCCCCTGGCGCTGCAGGTAGCGGATCAGCTCGACCCGGAGGATCCGGTCCCCGTCGTCCACCTCCACGGCCCTTCGCAGGTCCGCCTCCGGGTCCGTGCCCCGCGCACGCTCCAGCAGGTGCGCCCGGGCCACGTAGGCGGGGGCGTAGTCGGGCCGGTCGCCCAGGGCCGCCAGGCGCTCGGCCGCCTCGTCCGCCCGGTCCAGCGCCCACAGCTCCAGCCCGAGCAGGTACGCCCACGACCAGTGGTCGTCGTGCGCGGCCGCCCACTCCAGCACCGGCAGCGTCTCCGGACGGTACGGGAAGACGAAGGCCGGGTCGGCCCCGCCGGCCAGCGGCGCGGGATCGCCGTCCAGCCACGCCCGCCAGGCGCGCAGGAGCGGGTTCGGCGGTGCGGTCTCGCCGGCCCGGGGGAGCGGCGCACGCCGGACCCGCTCGCCCACGGCGAGGACGGCCCGGGCGGCGTCCGGGTCGCCCCGCCGGACGTAGTCCACGGCCAGCTCCAGGAGGACCTGGTCCGGGTACTCGCCCCGGAGCGTGCCCACCAGGGCGTCGGCCGCAGCCGGTCCCGGATCGGCCAGGAAGCGCTCGGCGGACACGAAGGGGTGGAGGGGATCGAGCGCGAGCAGCTCCTCCAGCAGCGCGGCAGCCTCCCGCGCGCCCCCGGACGCGCGCGCGAGCATCGCCAGGATCTGCCGCGCCGGCAGGCTGAAGCGGTCGTGATCCAGCGCCGAGCGGGCCAGGCGGGACGCCTCGTCCGCGTCGCCCCGGGCCAGAGCCATCTCGGCGAGCTGCACCCGGGCCACCGAGCGGTACTTCATGGAGCGGGCGGCCCACCCGTACGCGTCCCGGGCGTCGGCGGCGTGGGCGTAGCCGTCCCGTGCGGCGGATGCGCGGGCGTACGCGCCGGATGCGCCCGCGGCGCGGTACAGGTTGCCGGCGACGAGGTTGGCCCCCGGGTCGTAGGCGTCGAGCTGCAGGGCCCGTCGGACGAGCGCCAGGCCGGCCTCGTAACGGGCCCGGCGGTACTCCAGGTCCGCGAGGCCCACCAGCGCGTCCCGGTGCCACGGCGCCTCGGCCAGGGCGGCCTCGTAGCGCTCCCGGGCCGCCCCGAACCGACGGGCCCGGGCCAGCTCCCGGGC
The DNA here is from genome assembly GCA_050050315.1 of Gemmatimonadota bacterium. Classification (GTDB taxonomy): domain Bacteria; phylum Gemmatimonadota; class Gemmatimonadetes; order Longimicrobiales; family Gaopeijiaceae; genus JASFUL01. The sequence continues at coordinate 2,611 of JASFUL010000442.1, read as the reverse complement.
CTCGAAGGCCAGGCGATCGGCCGGGGGCGTGCCCGCGCGGGCCTCCGGGTCGGTCTCGAACGGGCGGGACAGGGTTCGTCCGGACGGGTCCGACGTCCAGTCCAGGCCCAGGGCCGGGAGCCGCACCCGGTAGTCGCCGTCCGTGGCCGGGGCGGGCAGCCGCACCACCCGCTCCACCGGCGCCAGCGCGGGAAGCGTCAGCGGGACGGCGGCCACCGCCTCTCCCTCCCACGAAACCCGCAGGGTGTCCTCCGCGTCCCGGAAGGCGTGGACCGCCACGACCAGCGAGTCGCCCTCCGGGCGCACGTGCATGGCGCCCCCCGGCGACGCGTCCGTGAGGCCGCCGATCCCTTCGACGGGAAACCAGATCTCGGTCCAGCGGTCGGCCGCCCCGGGCTCGAAGCCCGCCTGGGTGATGGGGTTCCGGTCGGAGCCCGGGGCGTACTGGACCAGCAGCCGGCCGGCCTGGAACTCGACGTACTGCCCGTCGGTGTCGGTGAGCAGGTCCTCCCACACCCCGCCCTCCCGGGAGAGCGCCCACAGCCAGAGCTTCTGGCCCGGCATCTCCTCGTAGCGGGCCCAGTGGCCGAAGCCGTACCCGTCCTCGTGGTAGTAGCCGCCGAAGAAGTCCTCGAGCTGGCCCACCACGTGGTAGGACTTGTGCCCGCCGAAGGCGTTCTCGGCGTAGCGGGGCAGGTGGCGGCCCGCGCCGTCCACGGGCCACGGCCGTACCGCCCCCGAGTGCTCGAGGTAGGCGTCCCCCGGAATGGACATCTCCAGGTCCGGACGGGCGAAGGCCGCCCCCGTCATCCAGTTGTAGTAGGGCTGCTCGAGGGGCGTGGGGTTGGACCAGATGGCCCGGGTCTCGAAGTAGGCCGCGTCCGGGGGCAGCCGGATCTCGACCCTCCACCGGGTCCTGGACGGGAGGTCCATGGCCCCCACCCAGCAGCTCACGCTGCCGTCGGGGTTCCGGGCGAGGACGTAGTCCACCGGGGTGGCGGTGGAGGGGGCGTGGCCGATCACGCCGAAGTTGAGCTCGATCCCCCCGGAGGTCCACGGGCCTCTCAGGGCGATGTTCCTGAACTTCATCACCTCGTTGCGATAGATGAACTCGTGGCCGTTCGCCTTGACCACGGCGCCCCACACCTTGCCGCCGACCTCGGGCAGGACGAAGACCTCGATCAGGTCGTTCTCCATCCGGACCACCTTCCACTCCCGGGGCACCCCCTCGGCGGCGTAGCCCTCGAAGGAGTGGTACGGGTAGAGCCGCTCGTCCCGGGTCAGGAAGGGGACGGGGTCGGGCTCGGAGAAGGGGTAGGTGGTGAGGACTCGGGTCTCCTCCGTGATGCGGGCGCCCTGGGCGGCGGCGCCGGCGGCGGAGAGGGCGAGGAGGGAAGCGGCCGCGGTCCCCAGGGCGAGGGCCGAGGCGGTGCCCCCGGTCGGGTCGGGGAGGGCGACGAGGCGGGCGAGCAGGGCGCGGGAGCGGGTCGTGGTGGCCATCGGGCTCGCGGGCGCGGGGGCGTTCTCCGGGCTGAGGATGCCATCTTCGCACGCGGATCCCCGATCCGCACCCCCCTCCGCGGCAGCGCCCGTGGCGTCGCGGCCGGCTCAGGCCATCTTGGCCTCCAGGACGACCTCGACGTCGGAGCAATCCCCGACCGACGCCACCGGCACCCGGAACCCGGTGCCCTCTCCGTAGCGCGGCGCCTCGTCGATCAGCGCCACCGTCTCCGGGCTCAGATCGTCGCGGCGTAGCACGCCCAGGGCGCGGTCACCCAGCACGACCCCGACCAGGAACGTTCCCCGCTGGGGGATCAGGTAGAAGACCGTCCGCTTCTTCCGCCGCAACCGGAGGCTCCACCCGTACTTGGCACCCGAGAAGGCCCACTCGCCCGCCAGCGGTCCGTACGTCGTCCGCGTCCGGGAGAGGAGATGGTGCCAGGCCTCCTCGGCGGGGCCGAGCACCCGGGTCAGCTCCTCGGGGATGGGCGTCACGCCCTTGTCGTCCAGCGCGCTCAGTGCCATCCGCCCTCCTGGTGTGGTCCTCGGCCCTCGGGCCCCGTGAGCCCGGCGGGCCGCTCGTCCCGCCCCGGCGCACCCCTTGCCAGGCGCGTCTCGCGCCCCCCATGTGGACGATCATTCACTCCCGGGGAGGTCGACGCCATGGTTCGCTCGCGGGGATTTCACATCGGCTCGGTGGGGGCCCTGGCCCGCTCACGAGGACTCCGCATCGCCCCGGTGGGAGCCCTGGCCCTCGCCCTGGCGTGCGGTTCGGAGCCGCCCGGGGGAGGGTCGGCGGCCCCGACCGCGGCAGAGGGGCGCGACACGCTCGCCGAGCGCGTGGCCCGGGACCTCGCGGCCATCGAGGCGCTGCACCGGCGCGACCGGGAGGCGTCGCTCGCCGGCGACTGGCCGACCCTGATGGGGCTGTGGTCCGACGACCCCGTGGCGCTCCCCCCCGACGGCCCGGTCCAGGAGGGTCGGGAGGCCGTCGAGCGGAGCCTCGAGCGGTACCGGGAGGCCGCGGAGGCGTGGGAGACGGTGGAGTACGTGCAGGACTTCGGCGAGGTCCAGGTGATGGGTGACTACGCCTGGGACTGGGGCACCTTCC
>JASFUL010000441.1:0-5045 GCA_050050315.1 Gemmatimonadota bacterium | reverse complement strand
GTCCAGGGACATGGACCGCGCGTAACGGACCATGTCCTCCGTCTTCGTGGCGGCGCGGTAGACCGAAGCGTACGGGTCGCGGGTGACGAGCACGAAGAACGGGTTCGCGTCGGACAGCAGCGCCTCGACGTACCGCATCTTGATGGCGAACACCTGGCTCTTGTCCACGAAGCGCGGGGCCCGGGAATGCCGACCGAAGCGGTGGAGGCTCTCCCGGATGACCCTCTTCAGCGCCCGGGCGTCGTCCTCGGAGGCGTCCTCCTCCGTCTTGCGATACCAGGCGAACAGGTCGTCGGAGGCGTAGCTCCACCCCCGCGGAGGAGTGAGCCGCTCGTGGGGAGGGTCGCCGCCCCCGAACCAGCGTCCACCCAGGACCAGGCTCGGCGGCAGGCGCAGGTTGGCCACCTTCTGCATCTCGTCGGCTCCCGACCAGTAGTCCCCACCGCCCGAGATGGAGACGAGGTCGGGGTGGCGCCGGATCATGCGCGAGACGAGGGTCAGCCCGCCCCCCTGGTTCCCCACGAAGAAGACCGGGCGGTCGATGGGGACCGAGTCGAAGCTGCGGAACAGGCGGGGCGGATAGAGCAGCCAGTTGTTGCGGCGCCACTGGTACCAGGCCGTGTTGGCGAGGCGCGCGGCGGAATCCAATAGTCGGCCCAAGGTGGCGAGGCTGTCCCGTTCTCGTGTCGGACGCTGCAGGAGACCGCGTCGGCTATCGGCGCGCCGGAAGATCAGGAGCGCCGGAGTCCCCGGTCAAGACGGGCGCCGGCGCGGCCGGAGTCCGGACGGACCACCCCAGGGCCAGGACGGCTCCGAGGTAGGTCCACATCGTGGTGCTCATGTACAGCGCGCTCGAGAGCATGGCCGCCAGCGCGTACTGGAGGAACAGGAGCGACACCCAGCCGTGCTCCGGGGCACGCCAGAGCAGCCGGAGCGCGACGACCAAGGCGACCGCGACGAGCAGCGTCAGGGCGAGCCCCCCGACCACCCCCGTGGACATGAACCCCTCCAGCAGGACGTTGTGCGGGTAGTAGCCGGTGACCTGCTCCTCCAACCCGCTCCCGATGAACGGGTGCTGGCGGAACTGCTCCAGGGTGCGCCCGTACAGCTCCGCCCGCCGGCCCGGCAGTTCCCCCGCCGCGAGCTGGCCGATCCGGATGAGCAACCTGCCGCCGAGTTCGTCGAGCACCCAGAGGCCGGCGGCCACGACCGTCGCCACGAGCACCGCGACCCGCAGCCGCGACCCCCTGCGCCAGCGCGAAGCCACCAGCAGGACGGCCGCCGCCGCCAGAGCCAGGGCCGGGCCCCGGGAGGCCGACAGCCCGACCACGGCCAGCCCGAGCACCAGCAGCCCGACGACCACCGCGGTCCTCGTCCGGGAGGGGAGCCGACCCCGGAGCACGACGAACGTGGAGACGATCGCCAGCGAGGCGCCCAGGTGGCCGAACCAGATGCTGCCGAGGGCGGAGGATCCGCTGAAACGCCGGATCCCCGTGACGACGAACCCCCCCCGGAGCAGGAAGCCCAGGACGGCGCTCCCCGCGGCGAGGCCCAGGAGCGTCAGCGTGACCGGGAGAGCCAGCTTGAGCGCGCCCCGGGGCGGGGTGGCCGCCGCGGCGAGAAAGGGGACCAGGCTCCCCCCCACCGCCCAGAGGGCGTACTCGTGCCAGGGCAGGCGGAGGGAAGCCGCCCACACGGACGCGTCGAGCGTGAGCCGGAAGAGGTAGAGGAGCCAGAAGGTCCCGATCAGGAGCCACAACCACCAGGGCTGTCCGAACCGACGACGGCCGAAAGCGTCGACGAACACGAACCCGGCGAGCGCCAGGAACACCGCCCTGTATGGAACGCTCACGGCGCGGCTCCCCACGCCGAGCAACTCGGGCAGATAGGAGGCCAGGGGGTACCCCGCGACGGCCAGGCCCAGGAGAAGGGCCGGACCCCAACGCTCCCACGGCGCCGCTGCGGGGCGGCTACCCACGGAGCGACTCGAAGAGGCGCGCCATCGACGCGTGCTCGTCGGTGTACAGGTAGTCCGACTCGGGGATCGAGCGGGCGCCCGAGGCCATCGCGGCCACCTCCTCCAGGGAGAGGCCCAGGAGCCTCTCGACCGACCCCTCCGGATCGCCGAGGTCGAGGGCCAGCCCGGCCCCGCGCTCCTCGACCGCCCGCGCGTCCTCCGTCCCCCTCTGCACGACCATCGGCCGCCCGAAGTACGCGCTCTCGTAGAAGCGGTTCGTGCGCGCCCACATCCAGTTTCCCGGGCCCTCCCCGGCGTAGGGGTAGGCGGCCCACACCAGGTCGACGTCGCCGTACATCCCGGGGAGGTCGTCGGGCCAGGCGTACGTCCCCCCGTAGCTCAGCCCCTCCCCCGACCGCGCCTCCTCCTCGAGGCCGGGGACCGCCCGGTTCAGCCCGCGCACGTGGACCCGTACCCGACCCTCGGCCGCCGCGGCGGCGCGCTTGAGGATCTCCCAGCTCCGGGGGCAGCGGAGATTCCCGAACCAGCCGATCCGGATCACCCCGGCGGGACCCTCCCTCGCCGGGGGTCGGGGAGGAAGCTCGAGACCTCCCAGCTTGTTCTCCACCACCCGGACCGCCCGGGGTCGCACGTTCACCCAACCCTCGTAGTAGCCCGAGAGGTAGGCGGACGAGGTGACCACGAGGAGGTCGGCGCGGCGAAGGATCCTGCGCTCGACCCACCGCACCGCCGTCCCGACGGCGTCCCGTCGGAGCTGCCCGGACGCGATGTCACCCACCTCGTACACGAGGAGGGGCCGGGACCGCACCGTCGTCACGGCGAGGAAGGCCAGCAGGGCCATGTCGAGCCCGAAGGCGTACAGGACGTCCGCGCTCCGGGCGGCTCGGCGGGTCCGGGGAACGGAGCCCAAAAGGGACGGGATCCTGCCGGCGTACCTGCGGTTGGAGTGGCGCCCCAGGTACTCCACGGGGTGCGGAAGCTCGGCGCCCTCGTAGTAGGGACGCCTGAACGAGAGGACCGTCTCGGGACGGACTCCCTCCTCCTCCAGGCCACGGATTCGCTTCCAGTAGCGGACGTGGGACGGAACGGGCAGGAGGTACGTGGCACGCACGGCTTCAGCTCCGGAGCCTCGTCCTGACGCGCTGGAGCGGGTCGTACAGCCCCATCAGCGCCGCGGTCATGCGCAGCACCTGCCCCGGCCGCAGCCGGCCGTGGCGGAGGAGCGGCGCGAAGGCCCGGAGGGCGCCGACCCGGTCTCCGTCCCGGGCCCGCTCCAGCGCCGCCTGGTAGCGCCACGCCGTCTCGTGCTTGCGCCGGAACGCCCTCACCCCCTCCGTGCCCTTGAGACGACGCATCTCCGGCTCCCACCGGGCCAGCAGCAGTCCGAGCGCCCTCTCCCGTGCCTCGGGGTCGGTGCTCACCCGCGCCCCGCCGTGGGCGTGCTGGACGACCAGGGGCTCCGGCGCGTAGTCGAACTCCCACTCCCGGGAGATCCGCAGCCAGAGGTCGAGATCCTGGAAGCCCGGCAGCTCCGGGTCGAACCGGTGCCCGGCGTCGAGGACGGTTCGCCGGAGCACGAAGAGAGAGGTGGTGGGAGGGCACCATCCCCCGAGGAGAACGTCGTGCACGTCGCCGCGGTGGAGCGTCCCGCGCCGGGGCACCGGCCCGTGCCCGCGGTCGGTGAGGGACGGGCAATAGACGGCGCCGACCCGCTCGCCCGCCTCCGCGAACACGTCGAGCTGCGCCTCGATCTTCCGGGGGAGCCATTCGTCGTCGCTGTCGAGGAAGGCCACGTAGTCCCCGGTGGCCAGGTCGATGCCCGTGTTCCGCGCCCGGGCGCCGCCGCGCTTCTCGGGATGACGCACGTACCGGATCCTGGCGTCGGCGAGGGCCTCCACCACCCGTCCGGTCCCGTCCGTGGACGCGTCGTCCACGACCAGCACCTCCAGCTCCTCCACGGTCTGGGCCAGGACGCTCCGCACGGCGCGCTCGACGAGCCCCGCCCGGTTGTACGTCGGGACGACCACGCTGACGCTAGCCACGTCCGCCCTCCTCCCGACCCGCCTGGACCGACAGGCTGTCCAGGATGGTGGATGCGAACCGCTCGGGCCGACGCTCCTCCACGTACGCGGCCATGCGCGCCGGGTCCACGTGGCGGTCCGGGTCGCTCAGGGCGCGCCCCAGGCTCCGCGCCAGCGCTTCGGGGTCACGGACGTCGGTGGGGATCCCGAGGGCGTACTCCCGGGTGAGCCTGGCGATCAGGTCGTGGGACGGCACGATCACCGGCTTCCGGTGCAGGGCCGCGTGGCTGAGCACGCCGCTGCTCGCGTCGTGACGGATCTGGTACGGGGCCAGGATCACGTCGCAGTCGCGGAAAGCGACGGCCACCTCCTCCCCGGTCAGGTAGCGATCGTCCAGGACCACCTCGAGCCCGGGGTTGCGGCGGCGGAGATCCGCGAGCGCCGCGTCCAGCTCGGAGGTCACCTCCTCGTCCACCCGCCCCGCGAGCACCAGGGCCGTCCGTGACGCCACGTCGTCCGGCAGGCGGGCCGCCGCCTCGACGGCCTCCAGGACCCCCTTGCGTCGCTGCAACGACCCCAGGAGGAGGGCGATGCGCCGCTCCGGGGGGATCCCGTACGTCTCCCGCAGACCGGACGCGCCCTCGAGGCCGTCGGGGACGGGCGGCACCGGGTCCACCAGGTAGCGGAACGGCCGGCGGCGCGCCAGTCGGTTGAGCGTCCGCACCGTGGCCCGGTCGTTCAGGACGAACACCCGCGTCAGCACCGGACTGCGGAGCAGCCACGCCACGATCCCCGCCTTACGGACCCGCGCCCCGAGGAGCCGGAGGGACTCGACGGGTCTCGAGCGGTCGAGCTCGCTCCGGATGCCGGGAGAGAAGAGGATCCCGGACACGCCGAAGCCCGGCGCGTGGCCGTCCGAACGTCCGAGGGCGTAGAGGAGGAGGTTCAGATAGGGGAAGAAGCAGTGGGTCGCCCCCTCCTCACGGCAGAATCGCCTGGCGGCGTGGAGCTCCTCGATCGACCGGCGCCGGAGCGGGAGTCCCCCG
>JASFUL010000440.1:0-5045 GCA_050050315.1 Gemmatimonadota bacterium | reverse complement strand
ATTCGCGCTCCCCGAAGTCGCCACCGTCCTCGACGGGCTCGGTGGGCCCGTCGTCCCCACACCCCCACGTCGCCGTGACGCCGACGAGGACGGCGATCAAGCTCGCCCGGGCGGTCATCCCGCTCCGACCTGGCCGGGATCGGCCGCCCGTGTGCGATCGTACCGGTCGACCGCCTCGCGCTTCCGGTGCAAGCCCTCGAAGCTCGTCTCGTTGGCCAGCTCCGCCGCCGCCGCGGCGTCGGCCTCGTCGTAGATCTCCTGCAGCAGCGTCAACAGGTCGATGTCCGGAGCCGGAAGCTCGGTGAAGGTGCCTGCGACCAGGTCGCCCCACCCGCGGTCGTCCAGGTACTCCGTGTACGGCCCGTAGTGGAAGAGCTCGATGCGCTTCTCGTACTTGAAGGCCTCCCACAGGTCGCCGCACGAGCCGTCGGGCATGCGGGGCACGCAGCGCGCCCCGCCCGGCGCCGGCTGCGAGGGGCTCGCGAACGCCGGAAGCCCGCCGTGGGCGCGCCACTGGTTCACGATCGCCATGGCGCCGGCCCGGTCGCCGGTCCGGTAGAGGGCCTCGGCGCGCAGGAACGCGAGCTCCTTCACGGGGAAGTCCACGTAGTCCCCGACCCCCTCCGCGTCCAGGAGGTGCCGCCAGCGCGTGTCGGCGTACATCGAGAAGTGGTCACGGCCACGTTGGGGACGGAACGCGGTCTCCGCGTGGAAGTCCATGTAGATCCCGGAGGACTCGGGCGAGCCGCCGGTGACCCGGCGGTCGTCGGTGTCGATGGGGAACGGACGACGCGCCGCGGGGGGCGCGTTGATCCACTCGACCCAGGCGCCGCTCGCGTCGGCGGGCCCGATGGTCCGGTAGTCCATGCGGGCCCAGATGGGCACCGAGCCGGTCCAGAGCTTGTCGATGCTGAAGGCCCAGTTCTCCTCCCAGTTGCCGTCGTAGCGCCCGAACCAGTCGACCGTGATCCCGGCCGAGGCGTCGGCGGCGACCGCCGTCCAGTCGACGGCCGTGCGCTCGCCGGGGCTCCTGGGCACGGAGGCCCGGATACGGGCCTTCCACGAGCGCGCGAGCCGTGCGAGACCGTCCTGGTCCATGTCGGCCCCGAAGGCCACCCATTCGGCCGGAACGACGAAGGAGGACTGGCCCGCGAGGCCGATGGCGTCGTCGAGCTTGGCCAGCGCCGCCGACGCGACCTCCGGATAGGGCGCGCGGGTGAGCGCCGCCGGGTCCGTCGTCTCGTCCAGGATGTAGGCCTCGTCGTACAGCTCGGCGAGGGTGCCCAGCGCCAGTCCCTGCATGAAGGCGCCGAAGGCCCGCGCCCGGTCGGTGTCGGCTCCGCCCTCGCCGAGCTGGACCCCCTGGTCGATGGCCACGAGGCCGTCGCGGGCCGCCACCAGCGTACGGTAGAGCTCCACCCACGGCTGGACCGTGAAGTTGAAGCGGTAGTCCCTCTCGAGGCGGAGGGGCTGGCGGGGCTCCATGCCCGCGTCCAACATTCCCCAGTTCCTCCACGACGAGGTGTGGGCGTCGGCGGCGGTGGAGAGGGCCGGACCGGGCCACTCACCGTGGGCCGCCCTCCACCAGCCGGCCATGGAGCCGCCGATGAGGGCTTCGACGTCGTCCTGGACGGCCCGGGCCAGGTAGGCGGGAGGGGCGGTGGGGTCGTCGGCTTCGTCGCACCCCACCAGGAGCGCCGCGAGCAGGAACGCAACGGTGGTGGACGGGTGTGCTCTCATCATGATGGTCCTCCGGACGAGGTGCCTGGCCGGTCCGCTCCCACGCCGGGGCCGACGCTGTCTCGATCGCCCCGGAGACGACCGGGGGCCCGAGCTTCTGTCACCGGGAAGCCGTCCCGGGGCTCCCTCGGGGGGGCCGGGGGTGCCGGGCTCCCGGACGGGCCGGGCCTCTTCCCGCGTGACCGTCAGCCCGGCATGACAGAAAGCCGGGCCGCCGTTCGTCGAACGTGTACGTGTGGGGATGCGCGAGCCCCTGGAGTCCCGCAGCGTCCCGCCGACGTCCCTCGATCCCTCGACCGCCCATCATGAGACCCACCCGCTTCCCGGTCCCCGCCGGGAACCGGATCGCGACGACGCTGACCGCGCTCCTGGCGGCGGTGGCGCTACCGGCGTCCCCCGGGACGGCGCAGGAGCCGGGGAGCGCCCCGGGGGCGGGGCTGGCGGGGAGCGTGGAGGGGACGGTCGTGGAGGCCGAGAGCGGCCGACCGGTCGCGTCGGCCACGGTGGTCCTCGAGCCGCGGGGGGCCCGGGAAGGGACGGCCACCCCGGACGGGTCCACCGGCGGCGGTGCCAAGACGACCTGGACCGACTCCGAAGGCCGATACCGTTTCGCCGACGTCGCGCCGGGATGGTACCGCCTGGGCATCTCGCGCATCGGCTACCGCCCGACCTCCCTCTGGGTGGAGCTTCCCGAAGCATGGAGCGTCCGGCGCAATCTGGGCCTGGAGGTCGAGCCCGTGGCCCTCCGCGCCATCGCGGTGGCGGTGCCGACGGCGAATGCCCGCTGGTCGGCGTCCCGAGGCGACCGAAGGGCCGCGTCCCCCGCGACGAGCGCCTTCGGAGCGTCGTCCCGCCCACCCACCCTGGACTCCCGGGCGCTCTCCTCCGCCGACGTGGTCGCGATGTCGACCCTGGGAGAGCCCGACGTGCTGCGCGCCCTGCAGCGACTGCCGGGCGCCTCGGGGCAGGGGGACCACTCCGCCGGACTGTGGACGCGGGGGACGACGTGGGGAATGACGCGCATCCTCCTGGACGGCCTGCCCCTCTATCACCCGCTGCACATGGGTGGCACGACGTCCGGAATGCCCGCCGCCGGGCTCGAGGCGGTCCTCTTCCATCCCGGCGTCCGGCCGGCGGCGCTGGCCGAGGGCGCGGCCGGAACGGTCAACCTCGTCACCCGGCGGGCCTCGTCCGACGGACGCATCGGCGCCAGCCTCTCGCCCCTGGCGCTCAGCGCCCACGCCGAGGATCGGTGGCTGGAGGACCGGGTGGGGATGACGGTCACGGCCCGCCGGTCCTGGTGGGACAAGGTCGACCCTCCGGACATCTTCACCGGCGAGTCCGGCGGCTCCGGACCCGTCGACTACTGGCTCGCGGACGCGCTGGGCCGTCTCGACGTCCGCCTGGGCGACTGGGGGATGGTGGAGGCGGCCGGCCTGTGGGAGCAGGACCGCCTGGACGGCGAGATCGGCACGCTCGTGGGGGCCTCCGAGGGCCGGTGGGGCAACCGCCTCGGGTGGGTGGCCGTAGCCGGCGCCCGGGGGTCCGTGCGGGCCCGCCTGACCGCCGGACGGACGGTCCACCAGTCCGACACACGACCCTTCCCGTGGGCCTCCTTCTACGACGACCGGGGCGTGCCCACGCTGGATCCCATGAGCCTGCGTCTCGCACGCACCCTGGTGCGCCTCGAGGTCGGCGGCGGGGACGACCGCGTCCAGTGGAACGCCGGGATGGACCGCGCCCGGCAGACGTTGAGGCAGCGCGGGCTGGAGGCGTCGGACCGGGAAGCGCCGGGCCTCCACGACCCGGCCTCCGTCGGCTGGGTGCGGCTCTGGGGGCAGGGGACGGTTCGCCTCGGCCCGGCGCTCGTCTCGCTCGGCACGGCGTGGGACGCCCCGGCGGAGGGTGACCCGTCGGGTCTGGGGGCGATGCCGAACGCCAGCGTGCGCTTCGACGTCACGGAGCGGCTGACGCTCGAGCTCGCCCGGGGCCTCGCCCGGCAGTTCGCGTACCCCCTCGCCGCCGCCGGCCGCTCCTTCGGCCCGGCGCTCGGCGTGGGACAGGTCTGGATGCTGGCCGGAGACGGGCGGTCGCCTCTCACCTCGGACCTCGCCACGGCGAGCGCCCAGGTCCGTCTGGACGGAGGGTTCGGCCTGGCCCTCACCGGCTGGCGCCGGGCCATCGACGGGATCTCGATGAGCGGCGTCTCCCGCGTCGAGGACGGGGCCGTCGTGCCGGTGTACCTCGACGGCTCGGAGGGGAGGGAGGAAGGGCGAGGGTTCGAGGCCACGCTGTGGCGACGTGAAGGCCGCGTGCAGGGGGAGATGGGATACTCCTTCGCCCGTTCCCGGCTGGTCGGTCCCGACGGCTCCCGCTGGTACCCGCCTTCCGACCGCCGACACTCGGTCGACCTCCTGGTCTCGGTGGAGGTCGTCCGCGCGCTGCGGGCGGGGGCCGCGTTCCGGGCCGAGAGCGGATGGCCGTACGTCCTGAGCCCCTGGGCGTGTGCGGATGACGTGCTCCTGGAGGACGGGGATTGCGACATTCCCCCCGGGGACCCCAGACGCCCCCTGGAGAGCTCCGTCCACCGGGCGGATCGGTACGAGTCCCTCGACCTGATGGTCGACTGGACCCGTCCCGGAGAGCGTGTCAGCTGGGGCGCCACCCTGGCTCTCCGGAACGTGCTGGGACGGGACAACTGGACCGCCTGGAGGCCCGAGGGATGCTCGGGCACCGAGCTGATCTCGGTGGCGTGCGAGGAACCCGTGGGTCTGGGTAAGCAGGCCTACGGGCTCACGGGTCCGACACCCGCCTTCTCGGTCCGTGTGCTCTTCTGACGGAGGATGGATGTCGAGGCGATCTTCCGCGCGCACGGGGACGCGCTCTATCGCTACCTGGTGCGACAGACGGGCGACGAGCACCTGGCCCAGGACGCGGTCCAGGAGACGTTCCTGCGGCTGCAGGAACGGCCGCCCGACCGGCTCGACGGCGTCCGTCGCTGGCTCTTCCGGACGGGTATGAACGTGATCCGTGACACGCACCGCGTCGACTCGAACCGCCTCCGGATCCTCGAGGCCCACCCCCACCGGGTGCCTCGTCCCACGCAGCCTCCCGGGCCGGAGGCCAGCACCGAGCGTCGGGAGGACCTGCGCCGCCTGCGTGACGCGCTGGACGAGCTCCGGGAGAAGGAGCGTACGGCGCTTCTCCTGCGGGAGTCCGGGTTCAAGCACCGGGAGATCGCGGAGGAGCTGGGGACCACGACCGCGACGATCGGGACCCTCATCGCGCGTTCGCTGGAGAAGCTC
>JASFUL010000439.1:0-5049 GCA_050050315.1 Gemmatimonadota bacterium | reverse complement strand
TGCAGGGCGTGGTGGCCTACGAAGAGCTCTCGCCCTTCGTCTCCCTGGGGTTCGGCCGCGCGGCGGGGCGTGGGGCCGGCATGTTCCTCGAAGTCGGCGCGGCGTTCATCGGCCACCCCGCGGTGGAGCTGTCGACCGAGGGGGGCACCTTGTCGGACGACCCGACGTTCCAGGCCGCCCTGGCGAAGGAGAAGGGTGAGTTCGAGGGCGACATCGACGACGTCACCTTCTACCCGCTCCTCAACGTCGGACTGCGCATCAGCTTCTGACGGGGGCGCGCCGGGGGACCCGTAGCCCGGCACGCGGCTCAGGAGCTCGGATCCTTCGGCGCCCACCGGTCGGCGTCGCGTTCGCGGTACTTCTGGAGCGTCCGCTCGAGCGCCTCGTCGAGGTCGATCCCCTGCTCGTTCGCGATGACGAGGAGCACGAACAGCACGTCGGCCAGCTCCAGCGCGAGCTCCTGCTCCTTCTCCCCCGGCTTCTTCCGCTTGGGCCCGAAGCGGTGGTTCATGAGCCTGGCCAGCTCGCCCACCTCCTCGGTCAGGCGCGCAAGGTTGACCAGCGGCGGCCAGTAGCCCTCCTCGAAGCGCCCGATCCAGGCGTCGACCCGCTCCTGGGCTTCCTTCAGCTCCATGGGAGCGTCCCGTCCAGGACGTGATCTTCCCACCCGGGGGGCCGTCGGTCGACCCTCACGGCACGATCACCAGCTTGCCGAACACGTCGCCCTCCTCCATCAGCTCGTGGGCCCGGCGGGCCTCCTCCAGCGGCACCACCTCGTGGACGACCGGCTCGAGGCGGCCGGCGAAGACGAGCCCCATCACCTCCCGGAACTCCGCCGGCGTCCCCATGGTGCTGCCGAGGATGGAGAGCTGCTTCCAGAACACGTGGCGGATTTCGGTCTTCCCCGCCGCGCCGGTGGTCGCCCCGGAGGTGACGAGCCGCCCCCCCACGGCGAGGGACCGGAGGCACGATTCCCACACCGCCTGGCCCACGGCGTCGAACGCGACGTCGACCCCCCGGCCGCCGGTGGCCTCCCGCAGCGGCCCGGCCCAGTCGCCCGCCAGACGGTCGTAGACGGCGTCGGCCCCCAGCGCCTCGAGCCGGCGACGGTTCTCCGGCCCACTGGTCACCGCGTGCACCTCCGCGCCCGCCCGGCGCGCGATCTGCACGGCGGCGGTGCCGACGCCCCCGCTGCCGCCGGTCACGAGGACCCGCTCGCCGGGCCGTAGCCGTCCCCGGGTGAGAAGCGCGCGCCACGCGGTGACGAACACCAGCCCGGCGGCGGCCGCCCGTTCCGCCGGGAACCCGTCGGGCACCTCGAGACAGTTGTCCGCGGGGACGACCGTGTGCTCCGCGTGTCCGCCGTCGGTGTGCTCGCCGATGAGGCGGAGGGGCGGGTCGTCGAACGACGGGCCCCGCGGGCGCCCCTCGTACGAGTCGTAGTCCAGCGAGGGATCGACCACCACCCGGGTGCCCACCACGTCCTCCACGCCGGGTCCGACGGCGTCCACCACGCCGACGATGTCGGAGCCACCGATGTGGGGCATGGTGGTCTCGATGGGTAGTCCTCGGCGGACCCACAGGTCGAGGTGGTTCATGGACGACGCCTGGACGGCCACCCGGACCTCGCCAGGGCCGGGCTCCGGCGTCCTCACCTCGTCGATCCGGACGACCTCGGGGCCGCCGTGCTCGGAAAAGAGGGCTGCTCTCATGGGCATGGAAGGGCGTGCGAGGAGTCAGGTCCAGCGGACCGGTTCGCTACCCCGCGGGCGAGAGCGAGTGTCCCCCTGGGGCGCATCGGGTGGCCACGTTTCGCGCCAGGAGGGGCGGGTGACGGCTCACGGTCTCGACCGCGCGTCCCGCCGCGGACGCCCCCGACGACGCCCGTCGGCGTCGGGGATCCGGGACGGTGTTTCGGCGCGGGCCAGAATGATGTAGGTTTGTTGAGACTCAATTTCATTCTCAGACCGAGGCGGGGTTCGCCCCGCGCCTCGTGAAAGCACGAGAGAGGCCCCGTGACACCTCCCGCCCTCCAGCCCGCGACGGACCGCGCGGACGCCGCGACCGAGCTGCGCCTCGCGGACATCGCCCTCGACGAGGAGGTGGAGCTGGTCAGGATCGACCTTCCGCCCGAGCAGCTCGAGCCCCTCTTCGAGCGGGGGCTCCTCCCCGGTTGTCGCCTCTGTCCCGTGCGCCGCTCCCCTTCGGGAGACCCGATCGTCTCCGTCGACGGCACGGTGCTGGCGCTCCGGCGGGAGATGGCGGGGTGCCTCTGCGTGAGGCTCGCCCGGGGCACGCAGCAGGCCTGATCCGACCGGGAGCTTCCCGATGTCCCGGTCCCTCCCCACTGTCGGGGACCCCACCCCTTCCGGCGCCGACGGCGGATCGGCCCCCGGCCGCTCGGCCACGTCCGCACCCCCGGCCGAAGGCCCGGCGGGCCCCGGCCGGCGCCCGCTGGTCGCGCTGATCGGCCCGCCCAACTCGGGCAAGACCACCCTCTTCAACCAGCTCACCGGCCTCAACCAGAAGGTCGCCAACTACCCCGGCGTCACGGTGGAGAAGCACGTGGGCGTGGTTGCCCTCTCCGGGAATCGGACGGTGGACCTGGTGGACCTGCCGGGCGTGAACGGGTTCAGCGCCCGGACCCTGGACGAGCGCGTGACCCGGGACGTCCTCGAGGGCCGGGCCCCGGGCCTGCCCGCGCCGGACGCCCTGGTGCTCATCGTCGACTCGACCCGGCTCGAGCCGCAGCTGATGCTGGTGGAGCCGGTCCTCGAGCTCGATGTGCCCACCGTGCTCGTGCTGAACATGACCGACGAGCTGGAGCGCCGGGGAGGGTCGGTGGACGAGGCGGCTCTAGCGGACGCGCTGGACGTGGAGGTGGTCCGGGGCAACGCCAGGGCCGGCGTGGGGATCGAGGAGGTCCGCCGCTTCCTCGAGCGGGCGTCCGACCGCGGCGGGCTTCCCCGGCGACCGGCGCGGGAGGCGCGGAACGTCCGGGCGGGCCACCCACTGCCGGTGGTCGACGCCTTCGCCGAGCGCCGGCGACGCGTCCGGGAGGTCGGCGAGCGGGCCCGCTTCCGACAGCCGGGCCCCTCGGGGGTGAGCGAGCGCCTCGACTCGATCTTCCTCCACCGCGTGTGGGGGCCGTTGATCTTCCTGGGCGTGGTCTTCCTCGTCTTCCAGGCGATCTTCACCTGGGCCGTTCCCCTCATGGACGGCATCGACCTGGCGATCAGCGCCTCGGGCGGTTGGCTCGCCCGCACGCTGCCGGCGTCGTGGTTCAGGGACCTCCTCGTCGACGGCGTGTGGGCCGGCGTGGGCTCGGTGATCGTGTTCCTGCCCCAGATCCTCATCCTCTTCCTCTTTCTCGGGATCCTCGAGGACTCCGGGTACATGGCGCGAGCCGCCGTCATCGCCGACCGCATGATGTACCGCGTGGGGCTCCAGGGGCGCGCCTTCCTGCCGCTGCTGTCGGGGTACGCCTGCGCCGTCCCCGCCAT
Source organism: Gemmatimonadota bacterium (assembly GCA_050050315.1). Lineage (GTDB taxonomy): Bacteria > Gemmatimonadota > Gemmatimonadetes > Longimicrobiales > Gaopeijiaceae > JASFUL01. The sequence goes on along the minus strand of JASFUL010000439.1, from coordinate 1,546 downwards.
CCTGGCGGCCCGCACGGTGGAGGACGAGCGCGACCGCATGGCCACCATCTTCGTCACCCCCTTCATGACGTGCTCGGCGCGGCTCCCGGTGTACGCGCTCCTGATCGCCGCGTTCATCCCGGAACGGGCTCTGCTGGGACCGTTCCTCGGAACCCGCGCCGCCACGCTCCTCGGGCTGTACGCCCTCGGGGCGCTGGCCGCGATCGGCACCGCGTTCCTGCTCAAGCGGACCCTGCTCCGGGGAGAGAGCTCCTCCTTCCTCATGGAGCTCCCCCCGTACCGCGTGCCCTCCCTCCGGTCGCTGGGGCTCAGGCTCCTCGACCGCACGAAGATCTTCCTGAAGCGAGCCGGCAAGATCATCCTCGCCGTGACGGTCGTGCTCTGGGTGCTGACCCAGTTCCCCCGTGCCGACGGGGGCCCGCCGCCCATCGACCGGAGCGCGCTGGGCCGGATGGGTCAGGTCATGGAGCCGGCCATCGAGCCGCTCGGCTTCGACTGGACGGTGGGCGTGGGGCTCGTCTCGTCGCTGGCGGCACGGGAGGTGATCGTCGGAACCATGGGCACGATCTACGGCGTGGAAGGCGCCGACGAGGGGTCGATGGCGCTGCAGGAGCGGTTGCGGAGCCACCTGGACCTCGGAGGGGCCGTGGCGCTCCTGGTCTTCTTCGTGTTCGCGCTGCAGTGCATGTCCACGGTGGCGGTGATGCGGCGCGAGACCGCGGGATGGAAGTGGCCCCTGCTGCAGTGGAGCTACATGCTCTTCCTGGCGTACACGGGAGCCTTCCTGGCCAACTGGCTGATCTGACCGGCGGGGCCCGCCGACCGGCGGCGCCCCTCCGCCGGGCGCCTCCCCCGCGCTAGCTTGGGTGCATGTCCGACGACACGACGCCCCCGGACGGACCCGGGACGGATCCCACCGGCCCCGGAGGTCGCGAGGCCCCGCCCGACGACGACGTCCACGGCACCGAGGACGCGACGCTGGGAGGCTACTTCCAGGTCCACGAGCGACCCCCTGCCTTCCAAGGCCAGGACGGACACCCCTACACGGTCTCCATCGAGACCGAGAAGACCCCGAACCTCGCCGCGCCCTGGATCGGCTTTCTCGTCTTCCCCAAGTGGGCGGAGACCGGCGTCGGGATCGTCGGACACGTCGAAACGCCCGTCCAGTGGGAGGGTAGGTCCCGGGAGGAGGTCGTGCGGAAGGCGGGCGCGCTTCCCCTGGTCCGGGTGAAGGAGCTCCTGGACGAGGCCGTTCGCCGTGCCGGGGACCGCTCGGGTCGGGACGATGGCTGACCCGCCGGAGCTCGACCGAGGCGCGCCGGTGTCGGTGGCTCGCATCGGGGCGCCCCGAAATCGATCCACGGGACCGGGGGCCGTCCCCCGGGACGAGATCCTATGCTACGCGAAGCCCTGATCCACCTTGGAGAGTCCTCGACGGCGAAGACGGTCGTGACCCGATCCCCCCTTCGGGGCATGGCGCGACGCTTCGTGCCCGGCGAGACGGTCGACGACCTGCTGCGGGCCATCGGGGAGGCCAACGAAGCGG
>JASFUL010000438.1:0-5050 GCA_050050315.1 Gemmatimonadota bacterium | reverse complement strand
CAGATACTGTAACCAATAGTAAACAGGAGGACGGCGGCCCATGGGTCGGGAAGCGCGCCTCGCCACCCTCACCGTCGGCGTGCTGTGGCTCGGGAAGCTCCTCCCCCGGGCGGACGAGGACGTGCTCACGTGGGCCGTCGGCGGATACCTGATCCTCCTGGGCGTCTGGACGATCGCCCTGGGCGCTCGGGCAGGGACCGGAGAGGCCGATCCGCTCCAGGGGTGGCGTGGGACCTTCCTGCCCCTGGGGCTGGCTCTCGGGGTGCTCGCCTTCGTGGCGTCCGCGATCGGCTACACCGTGTCCCAGCGGGTCCTCCACCTCTCGCCCCCCTCGGAAGCGCGGCTCGTAGCCGGCTTCGACCTTCGCTTCGGTCTGGTGACGGGCGTGGCCCTGGCGTCCGCCCTGCTGGAGGAATGGGTCTTCAGGGGCGTCCTCCTGGACCGGCTCGGCTCCGTGCCCGCCGCGGGGGCGGTCGCCGCCAGCGCGCTGGTGTTCGCCGCGTATCACCTCAGCACGTTCCAGCTGCTTCCCACCTTCGTCCTCGGCGTCGTCCTCGCCCTGGTCGTCCGGCGTGCCGGTTCCCTGTGGCCCGCCATCGTGGCGCATGCGACCTTCAACGTGATGGGCCTGCTCCTCACGACCCTCGCCGCCGGAAACGGAGGGCCTCGCTGATGGCTTCGGATCTGGAGTTCGTGACCTGGGTCGTGGATCAGTGCGACGAGGACCTCGCCGTCACCTTCAAGCGGATGTTCGGCGAGTTCGGATTGTACAGTCGCGGGACGTTCATCGGCGTGATCTGCGACAATCGCCTCTTCCTCAAGCCGACCGGAGGCGGGCGCACCTTCCTGGGAGAGAGGGTCGACGAGGCGCCGGCGTATCCTGGAGCGAAGCCCAGCTTCCGGATCGGCGACCGGATCGACGACCGGGCCTGGCTCAGCGAGCTGGTCCGGATCACGGCCCGGGAGCTGACCGACGCGGCGGGGTAGGGGGGGTCATTCGACCTTCAGGGATCGCATCGGGTCGATCCCGGCCGCCCATCGGGCCGGCAGCCAGCAGGCTCCCGCGGCCACCACGAGCACCAGGGCGGCCACGCCGACGACCGTGCCGGGGTCCGCGGCCCGGACGCCGTAGAGCATTCCCGACAGGACCCGGCCCAGGGCGAGCGACCCGAGGGCGCCGAGCCCCAGGCCGGCCAGGGTGATGCCGAGCCCCTCGCGGAGAACCATGGAGCCCACCCTCCGCCGGCCGGCGCCCAGGGCCATGCGAACCCCGATCTCGCGGGTCCGCCGGCGCACGGAGAAGGCCATGACGCCGGAAAGCCCGACCGTCGCGAGGAAGAGGGCCGTGAGCGCGAAGGCCGCCAGGAGGGCGGTGCGGAACCGCGGAGCCGTCACCGCCGACGAGAAGAGCTCGGCGCCCGTCCGGACGTCCTCCACGGCGATCCCGGGGTTCACGGTGCCCACGGCGGCGCGGACCGCCGTCGGGTCGGGCGGGTTCCCGGTTCCCGAGCTCACGAGAAGCGTCAGGCCCCGGGCGATGCCGTTCCACGGCTCCTGGTGGGCCACCAGGTAGATCTGCGGACGGTACGCGGCCGCAGGACCGAAGTGCCGGACGTTCTCCACCACCCCGGCGACCGCGAACGTCTCGGAGTGGATCTCGAGCGGGGTCCCGAGCGGGTCCTCCCCCGGTGGCCACAGGAGCTCCCGCGCCGCCTCGTCGATGAAGGCCACCCGCGGCGCGTCGCCCCGGTCCCGGTCGTCGGGCCCCCTGCCCGCGAGGACGTCGATGCCCAGGGCCTCGAGGGCGCCGGGGAGCACGACCCGGATCTCCGTGCACTGCCCCTCCCCCGGGGGCGGCGGGGGCCGGTCGGCGCGGCGGGTCCCGTCGCACGAGTGGTTGTCCGTCAGCGGTACGATGTCGATGGCGCCCACCGCGGCCACGTCCGGCAACTCCCGCGCGGACGCGAGAACGGCGGCCCACTGGGCTTCGGCCGCCCCGGCCTCGAGCTCCCACCAGGCGGAGCCGTGCAGCGTGGCGGCCAGCAGGCCTTCCGTGCGGATCCCGAGCTCCGTGCGCTGGAGCGCGTCGAAGCTCCGGAGCAGCAGGCCCGCGCCCACCAGCAGCACCACCGCCAGTGCCACCTCCGTCAGGACGAGGCCCCGACGAAGGCGGCGCCGGGCTCGTCCATCCGTGTTGCCCCGCTCGCCCATCCCCCCGTCGGCTCTCGCTCCCTGCAGGGCCGGGGCGGCACCGAACAGGAGGCCGGTCGAGAGGACCGTGGCGGTCGCGAAGGCGAGGACGCCTCCATCCAGCGTCGCGGGTGCCAGGCGCGGGAGGGCGGACCCGGCGAGCTGGACCACGGCCCCCAGGCCGGCGGTGGCGAGGACCACCCCCAGGACGCCGCCGGCGGCGGCCAGGAGCAGACCCTCGAGGAGGGACGTGACCACGAGGCGTGTCCGCGTAGCTCCCAGGGCCGCGCGCACGGCCATCTCCCTCCGACGCTCGAGGCCGCGGGCCAGCAGCAGGTTCGCCACGTTGGCGCAGGCGATCAGCAGCACGACGGCGACCGCGCCCAGGAGCACCAGCAGGGGCTGCCGCACGTTGCCCACGAGGGCCTCCCGCAATCCAGCGACGGTCAGCGACCGGCCTGCGTTCTCTTCCGGGAATCGCTCGGCCAGGCGGGCCATGACGGCCCTGGCCTCGTCGTCGGCCGCCTCGAGGCTCACGCCCGGAGCCAGGCGGGCCAGGGCGACCCAGGAGCGCCCCGACCGGTACCAGTCCCGACCGTCGAACCAGGGTGTCCGCCAGACCTCCACCGCGAAGCGGTCGGCCTGCCCCCGGGGATCCTCGAATCCCCTCGGAACGACCCCCACCACCGTATAGGGGACATTGTTGATCCGCACCGCTCGCCCGATCACGCCGGGATCGCCCGCGAAGCGTCGTTGCCAGACGTCCCAGCCGAGGACGACCACCGGCTCGCGGCCTTCCCCCTCCTCCTCCTCCCGGAAGAACCGGCCCGCTGCCGGCCGAACGCCCAGGACGCGGAAGTAGTCCCAGGACACGGTCAGTCCCCGGACCACCTCCGCTCCCTCGTCGTCCGAGAGGGCCGGGGTCCACCAGCTCGAGGCCGCGACGCCGGCGAACGCGTGGGCCTGCGCTTCCAGGTCCACCATGTTGGGGTACGACACCGTGCCCGACGCCCTCGGGTCGGTCTCTCCGACCCGGAGGCCCCCGATCGCCACCAGCCGGTCGGGCTCCTCGTAGCCGAGCGGTCGAAGGAGCACGGCGTCGACGAGGGAATACAGCGTCGTGGTGCCCCCGATGCCCACGGCGAGCGTGAGCGCCGCCACCCCGCTGAAGCCCGGCCTGCGCAGGAGTGCCCGCGCCGCCGCCCCGAGGTCCTCCCGGATCCCTCCCATCCTCCCCCCTCCCGTCGCCATGGTCGCCGCGTCGCGGAGCGAACCGCCGGCGCGCCGGATCAGGTCCATCCTCGCCCGGGTGTCGAGCCGGCCGCGAGCCGACAGCTCGGACCGCCGGGCCTCCATCTCGCCGAGCCACTCCTCGAGCCACTCGTCCCGGTCGGTCCGGGGCACGAGCCGCGAGGCGAGCCCGAGGAGGGCGTGGCCGAGGCGCCGGTCCCACCCGGGACCCCGCAACGTCAACCCTCGTCCCGTCGGGGGCTCGGGGTGGACAGCAGCGAGGCCGCATCCGCCAGGCGCCGGTCCGCCGCCGCCAGGGCGTCGGCTCCCTCTCCCGAGATGCGGTAGAACTTGCGCCGCGGCCGTCCTTCGGCCTCGGATCGGTCGGGTGCCTCCCACTCGGACGCGAGCACCCCGCGTTTCTCGAGCCGCCGCAGCACCGGGTACACGGTCCCGCTCGGGAGGCCCGTCACGTCCATCACGTCGAACCCGTAGCGGTAGCCCGAGGCCACGGCTCGAAGAACGAGCGCGGTCGCGTGCGTCATGCGGAGATCCCCCACCCGACTTCTCCCTCCTGGGTCTACATAGATATTAGTCTACATATATAGTGGACGGGGTGCAAGACGCGCGCTTCGGATGCCCGGACCCGGCTGTGTCGGACGTCTACGCCAGGTCTTCCCGGGGGAAGAGCGGTGCGCCCTTGTCGACCCTCCGCCCGGCCAGCTCCAGCTCCCCCAGTTCGTCCAACGTCGGGCAGGTCTCCAGCCCCACCCGGGTCGCCAGGTCGGCCATCCTGGACGGCATGACCGGATGGAGGAGGGCCGAGAGGGCGGCCAGCGCCCGGACCAGGGCGGCGAGGGTGTCGTCGAGCTCCCGGGCTCGCTCCGGATCCCTGGCCTGGGACCAGGGCGCCCGTTCCTCCACGAAGCCGTTGGCGGCCACCGCGAGCTCCCTGGACGCCTGGACGCCCCGGTGCAGGAGCCCCTCTTCCATGGCCGTCCGGTAGGACTCGACCGCCTGGCCCAGGGCGTCGTCCAGGGACGTGGGCCGTCCCTCCGGGACCACCCCGTCGCGGTACCGCTCCACCATGGAGAGGGAGCGGCTGGCCAGGTTCCCGAGCTCGTTGGCGAGCTCGGTCGTGTACCGCTCGTCGAAGCGCTCTCCGGTGATGTCTCCATCCCCGTCCCAGGGCACCTCGCGGACCAGGTAGTAGCGAAGGCTGTCGGGACCGTGGCGGGCGATCGCGTCGGGGAGCTCGAACGTCACCCCCTCGGACTTGGAGAGCTTCCGGCCTCCGTACGTCACGAAGCCGTGGGCCCAGACCGTCCTCGGAAGCTCCACGCCGGCGCTCAGGAGGAAGGCCGGCCAGTAGATGCAGTGGAAGCGGGTGATGTCCTTCCCGATGACGTGGACGTCACAGGGCCAGTAGGCCCGGTAGCCGTCGTCGGGGAAGCCCACGGCCGAGAGGTAGTTCGTGAGGGCGTCGAGCCATACGTAGACGGTCTGCCCCGGGTCGTCGGGCCACGGCACCCCCCAGGGGAGCGCGGCCCGGGAAACGGAGATGTCCTCCAGCCCACCCTCGAGCACCCGCCGGATCTCGTTCCGGCGACTTTCCGGCTGGACGAACCCG
>JASFUL010000437.1:0-5054 GCA_050050315.1 Gemmatimonadota bacterium | reverse complement strand
GCGCATGTCCACCCCCGTGGGGCTACGCCTCATCGACACGGTGTGCGAGTGGCTCCACGGAGACGAGCGGCCCGAGAGCCTCACGGCCCCCGGGACGCCTCTCGCCCGCCGACGCATCGGATAGCGGGGTCCACGGGACCCCACGACCTCCACGAGCCCCCGAAGAGGGGCGCCGGCCCCATCGGCCGAGAGGGGGAAGATGAAGCGTCGCGAGTTCATCCGCGTGTCGTCCTACGGCGTCGCGGGAGCCTCCGTCCTCGGGGGCGTGAGCAGCAACTGGTACGGGCTCTACGGCAACGACCTCCCCGATCCGGGCACCGACAGTGAGCGGGTCGTCCCCACCTTCTGCGAGCTCTGCTTCTGGAAGTGCGGCGTCCTCGCCCACGTGAAGGACGGCAGGGTCACGAAGCTCGAGGGCAACCCGAAGGACCCGCTCTCCCGCGGTCACCTCTGCCCCCGCGGGGCGGGCGGGACGGGCCTGCTCTACGACCCCGACCGGTTGCGGCGGCCGATGATCCGGCGAGACGCCCGGGGTTCCCAGGAGTTCGAGGAGGTGAGCTGGGACGCCGCGCTGAACGAGGTCGCCGAGAACTTCGAGCGCATCAAGACGCGCTACGGCGCCGGGGCGCTGGCCCTCTTCTCCCACGGGTACGGGGGAAGCTGGATGAAGCACCTCTTCCACGCCTACGGGTCCCCGAACATCGCCGCGCCGTCGTACGCCCAGTGCCGCGGCCCGCGGGACGTGGGATTCAGCCTCACGTACGGCGAGGGCGTGGGGTCGCCGGAGCGCACGGACCTGCGCAACAGCGAGTGCATCGTCCTGCTCGGCTCGCACCTGGGCGAGAACATGCACAACACCCAGGTGCAGGACTTCGCGCACGCGCTCAGGAACGGCGCGAAGCTCATCGTCGCCGACCCCCGTCACTCCACGGCGGCGTCCAAGGCCGACCACTGGCTGCCCATCAAGCCGGGCACCGACCTCGCGCTGCTCCTGGCCTGGATGAACGTCCTCGTCGAGGAGAAGCGCTACGACCGGGAGTACCTCGAGGCGTACGCCTACGGCTTCGAGCAGCTCGCCGAGCACGTGCAGCCGTACACGCCGGAATGGGCGTACCCCCGGACCGGCATCGATCCCGAGACCATCCGGACCACGGCCCGCACCATGGCCGGGGCGCGCCCGGCGACGCTCGTCCATCCCGGGCGGCACGTCACCTGGTACGGCAACGACACCCAGCGCTCCCGGGCCATCGCGATGCTCAACGCGCTGCTCGGCTCGTGGGGTCGGAAGGGCGGCTTCTACGTCCCGAGCTGGATGGACATTCCCGGCTACGAGTACCCGGGCTACATCGAGCCCGACGAGGCCGCGCTCGACCGCCCGGCCCCCAGCGACTACCCGCTGGCGGACGCCGTCCTGGCCCAGGGGGTGTGTGACGCCACGATCCCCGGCGTGCGGGGCGACAAGCGCATCCGGGCGTGGATGGTGTACGGCTCGAACCTGCCCACGACCCTCCCGAACCCCGAGCAGACGTACCGCGCCATCCAGGAGCTCGACTTCCTGGTGACGGTCGACGTGCTGCCCGCCGAGATCGTCGGGTGGAGCGACGTGGTCCTGCCCGAGGCGACGTATCTCGAGCGTTGTGACGAGCTGTTCGCCCCGGCGTACCGTGAGCCGTACGTCGCGGTCCGCCAGGAGGTGGTGCCGCCGATGTACGACTCGAAGCCGGGCTGGTGGATCGCCCGGGAGCTGGGGCACCGCATCGGGCTCCCCGAGTTCTTCCCCTGGAAGGACTCGATGGAGTACGCCAAGACCCGGCTCGAGAGGGCCGGCATCGAATGTGAGGTACTGCAACGGGACGGCGTGGCCCGGGGCGAGCCGGGCCCCCTCTACTACGAGGAGGGCGCGGCGCCCGAGTTCTACACCGACTCGGGGAAGATCGAGCTCTACAGCCACCGGCTGGCTTCCCACGGCTTCGACCCGATGCCCACCTGGCACGACGGCGAGCTCGAGGAGCCGGCGAACGGCTTCTACCGGCTCCTATTCGGCCGGGCGCCCATGCACACCTTCGGGCGGACCACCAACAACCGGCTCCTGTCGTCGCTCCACGACGAGAACGCCGTCTGGGTCAACTCGAAGGTGGCCGCCCAGTGGGGCCTCCGGAACGGTGACCGGGTGCACCAGGACGGCGTGACGTCCACGTTCTCCGCGCCCGTGAAGGTCACGGAGCGCATCCGCCCGGACTGCGTCTACATCGTCCACGGCTACGGCCGGAAGGCGGCGAAGCTGCGGCAGGCCCACGGGCGGGGCATCGACGACGCGGAGCTCATCACCCGCTACACGGTCGACCCCGTCATGGGGGGGACGGGCATGAACGTGAACTTCGTGACGTTCGTCCGGTCCTCGGAGGTGGCGGCGACGGACGGGACGGGGGATGCGGCAGAGGCGGCCGAGGAGGTGGTGTCATGACCCGCTACGCGATGGCGGTCGACACCCGCACCTGCGTCGGCTGCACGGCGTGCGTCATCGCCTGCAAGACCGAGAACGACCTCCCCCACGGCTACGCCCGGAACTGGATCACCACCGAGGTGCGTGGGACCTTCCCCGACCTCGAGACCCAGATCCGCTCCGAGCGCTGCAACCACTGCGACGACGCGCCCTGCGTCACCGCGTGCCCCACCGGCTCCAGCTACGTCGGCCCCGGCGGGATCGTGCTGGTGGACGAGAGCAAGTGCTCGGGGTGCAAGGCGTGCATCGCGGCGTGCCCTTACGAAGCCCGCTTCGTGAACCCGAACACCGGGACCGTGGACAAGTGCACGTTCTGCGTCCACCGGCTGGAGGACGGTCGCACGACGACGGCGTGCCAGGACGTCTGCCCCACCGAGTCCATCTTCTTCGGCGATCTCGACGACCCCGAGAGCCAGATCTCTCGCGTGCTCCGGGAGCGGGATCACTACACGCTTCTCCCCGGCGCCGGCACGACGCCGAGGCACTACTACCTGACGTGACGGTCTCATGAACGAGCTCACGACGACCCGGAGCAACCCCCTCGTCGACCCCTCGCTGCACGTGTGGCACGGCGAGGTGGCGGTCTACCTCTTCCTCGGGGGGCTGGTGGCGGGGATCATGGTCCTCGCCGGCCTCTGGCTGCTGGGCCGGCCGGTCCACCGGAGCTCCCGCCACCTGTCCCTGCTACCCTGGGCCGCGCCGGTGCTCATCTCCGTGGGCATGTTCTTCCTCTGGCTGGACCTCGAGAATCCCTGGAACGCGTTCCGCTTCTACCTGGTGTTCCGGCCGTTCTCCCCGATGTCGTGGGGCGCGTGGATCCTGCTGGCGATCTATCCCGCGTCGATCCTGCTGGCGTGGTCCACGACCCCCACGGCGGTTCGCGACCGCCTGATCGGATCCGTCATGGAGCGGTCCGAGGCGTGGGGTCGCCGGCTCGTGTCGCTGACCGCCCGGGTGCTCGAGGCCCGGCGGGGCGTGGCGGTCGCCAACGTCGTCGCCGGTGCCGCCCTCGGCGTCTACACGGGCGTCCTCCTGGGCACGATGGCGGCGCGTCCCCTCTGGAACTCGGCCATCCTCGGTCCGCTGTTCCTCGTCTCGGGCCTCTCGACCGGGGCGGCGTTCATGCTGCTCCACCGCCTGGACGACGAGGAGCGACGCATGCTCGGACGCGTGGACATGGGGTTCATCGTCGTCGAGCTCATCCTGATCGCGATCTGGCTGGTAGGGCTCACCACCGGCGGAGCCAGCTCCCGGGCCGCGGCCGGGACCGTCCTGGGGGGGCCCTACACGGCCGCGTTCTGGACCCTCGTGATCACCCTCGGGCTGGTCGTTCCCCTGGTGGCCGAGTGGCTCGAGGACCGCCACGGCATCGTGCCGGGCCGCGTGGCCGCGGTGCTGGTCATTCTGGGCGGCTTCGCCCTCCGCTGGATCCTGGTCTACGCGGGACAACACGTCGGCTGGGCCACCGAGGTGGCCCTGGGTGGAGGCTTCCTCCCATGAGCCTCGCCAGCAGCACGAACCCGAGCGCATCGGCGCCGACCCACGGCGCAAAGGACGTCACGATGAAGGAACCCACGGCCCGACCCTACTGGAACCCGTACCTGGCCGGGGCCCTGCTCGGCCTGACGCTCCTGGCGACCTTCCTCGTCGCGGGACAGGGACTGGGGGCCAGCGCCTTCCCGAAGCGGATCCTGGCCCTGGGGGCGGCCGGTGTCGCCCCCGAGTGGACCGCCGCGAACCCCGCCATCGGCTCGTACGTGGCCGACGGCGCCAATCCGCTCCGCAACTGGCTCGTGATCGAGGTCATCGGCGTCTTCGTCGGCGGCTTCATCGGCGCCGTGAGCGCCGGTCGCTTCCGGTCGACGGTCGAGAAGGGCCCCCGGATCTCGACCCGGGGACGACTGACCTACGCGGTGGTCGGCGGGGCGCTCATGGGCTTCGCCGCGGCGCTGGCCCGGGGGTGCACCTCCGGACAGGCGCTCTCCGGCGGCGCGGTGCTGGCCACCGGTAGCTGGGTCTTCATGCTGATGGTCTTCGCCGGCGGATACTCCGTCGCCTGGTTCGTGAGGAGGCAGTGGACATGAGCGACGCCATCTTTCCCCTTTCGTTCGCCACCGAGGAGCTCCGGCTGCTGACGGCGATCGGCCTCGGCTTCCTCTTCGGGTTCTCCCTCGAGCGGGCCGGCTTCGGCAACGCCCGCAAGCTCGCGGCCCAGTTCTACCTCCGGGACATGACGGTCTTCAAGGTCATGTTCACGGCGATCCTCGTGGCGATGGTCGGGCTCTACGCCCTGACCGGGCTGGGACTCGTGGACACGTCCATGCTCTGGATCAACCCCACCTTCATGTGGGCCCAGGTGGTGGGCGGATTCGTGCTGGGCGTGGGATTCATCCTGAGCGGTCTCTGCCCCGGCACGTCGGTGGTCTCGGCCGCGTCGGGTCGCTGGGACGCGGTCGCGACGTTCGCCGGGATCTTCGTGGGAGTGGCCGTCTTCGTCGTGGCGGTGGACGTGCTTCCGCCCCTCGAGGCGCTGTATTCCGCGGGAGACATG
>JASFUL010000436.1:0-5055 GCA_050050315.1 Gemmatimonadota bacterium | reverse complement strand
CCTCAAGAGGGCCATGTCGGCGGCCGACGACGACCGGGAGATGGTCGAGCTCCGCAACGAGCTCGAGAAGCTCGAGGCCCGGATCGAGACGGCGCTCCGGTCGGGCCAGCAGCCCAACGACGGGCTGAAGGAGGAGTACGAGTCGGCCGCCGGCCGCATGCAGGCCAACTCGACGTACCAGCGCCTCGTCGCCGCCCAGACGAACTTCGACAAGGTGGTGCGGCGCGTGAACGACACGATCATGAAGGGGATCGAGGAAGGCGCGGACAGCCGCATCATCCTGTCCTCCTGAGTCCCACCCCCAGACGAACGTCCCCGCCGCGAGCGCGGACGTCGAGGAGAGAGACCGTGGATCGTCCCGACATCGCCCCGGCCGACGGTCGGCTGGGAGTCCTGCTGCCCGGATTCGGAGCGGTGGCCACCACGTTCGTGGCCGGCGTGGAGAACGTCCGTCGAGGTTTCGCGGAGCCCTTCGGCAGCCTCACCCAGATGCAGACCATCCGTCTGGGCAAGCGCACGGAGGGCCGGACCCCCCTCATCAAGGACTTCATCGACCTGGCCGGCCTCGACGATCTCGTCTTCGGCGCGTGGGATCCCATCCCGGACGACGGCTACGAGAGCGCCCGCAACGCCGGCGTACTCGATCCCCACGAGCACCTGGACCCGATTCGGGACTTCCTCTCGTCCATCGAGCCGATGGAGGCGGTCTTCTCGACCGACTACGTCAAGAAGCTGGACGGTCCCAACGTCAAGAAGGGAGCCGACAAGCGGGAGCTGGCCGAGGCCATCCGCGCCGACATCCGGCGCTTCAGGTCGGAGCACGGGTGCGACCGCCTCGTCATGGTGTGGTGCGGCTCCACGGAGATCTTCCTCCGGCCGGGTGCCGCGCACGAGAGCCTCGAGGCCTTCGAGAAGGCCATGGAGGAGAACGACGAGACCATCGCCCCGAGCATGCTGTACGCCTGGGCCGCCCTCATGGAGGGCGTTCCCTACGCCAACGGCGCGCCGAACCTGTCGGCGGACTTCGGGGCGCTGGAGAAGCTGGCGGTGGACCGCGGCGTACCGATCGCCGGGAAGGACTTCAAGACGGGACAGACCCTCATGAAGACCATCCTGGCGCCGGGCTTCAAGACCCGGATGATCGGGCTCAAGGGGTGGTTCAGCACGAACATCCTCGGCAACCGGGACGGCGAGGTGCTCGACGATCCGGCCTCCTTCAAGACGAAGGAGGAGTCCAAGCTGGGCGTCCTGGAGCACATCCTCCAGCCGAGCATGTACCCGGGGCTCTACGGGGACCTGTACCACAAGGTGCGCATCAACTACTACCCGCCCCGGGGCGACAACAAGGAGGGGTGGGACAACATCGACATCTTCGGGTGGCTCGGCTACCCGATGCAGATCAAGGTCGACTTCCTGTGCCGGGACTCCATCCTGGCGGCCCCCATCGTGCTCGACCTGGCGCTCTTCCTGGACCTCGCGTCCCGGGCGGGGATGCGGGGCGTGCAGGAGTGGCTCTCCTTCTACTTCAAGAGCCCGCAGACGCTCCCCGGCGTCTACCCGGAGCACGACATCTTCATCCAGCACCTCAAGCTGAAGAACACCCTCCGCTGGCTCGGGGGCGAGGAGATGCTCCACCACGGGGGGCTGGAGTACTACGAGTGACCGGGCGCCGTCCGCCCGCGACGGATCGAGGGCCCGGCGCTTGACGGCGTCGGCCCCGGGTGGAGGGCGGTTCGTCGTCCTCGAAGGCGTCGAGGGCGCGGGCAAGACCACTCAGGTCGCCCGGCTGGCCGAGTGGATGGGAGCGCGGGGCGTGCCCCACGTGGTGGCCCGGGAGCCCGGGGGGACCCCTGTCGGCGAGGCGATCCGCTCCGTGGTCCTGTCGCGCGTCGATCTGGAGGTGCCACCCGTCACCGAGCTGTTCCTCATCCTGGCGGCGCGAGCGGCCTTCGTACGCGACGTGGTCCGTCCGGCCCTGGAGTCGGGTCGGGTGGTGGTGGCGGACCGTTACGAGCTCTCGACGCTGGCCTACCAGGGGTACGGCCGGGCCCTCGACCTCGAGCAGGTGCGGCGCGCGAACCACCTGGCCACGGGCGGGCTGCGCCCGGACGTCTGCCTGGTGCTGGACGTCCCGGTGGACGTCGGGACGGGGCGCCAGCGGGAGGGGGGCAAGCGCGCGGACCGGATGGAGTCCGAGGGCAGCGCGTTCCTCGAGCGCGTGCGCGAGGGCTACCTTGGAGAGGCAGAGCGCGACGACCGGATCGTGGTGGTGGACGGCCTCGGCACCCCCGACGACGTGCACGGGAGGGTGGTGGACGCGCTCGGTCCGCTCCTGGGTGGGGCGGAAACCTTCCCCCATCGCGGTGCATAGAAAGGACGGGACACCGCATCCCACGAAGAGGGAGACCCGATGAAGATGACGCGGTCCATACTGGCCCCGGCGGCGGTCCTGGTGACGGCGGCCGTCACGGGCGGGTGGTTCCTCCAGCAGGGGGTGGACCAGGAGCAGAACGTCTACCTCCAGGTCCGCCTCTTCCAGGAGGTGGTGGACCGGGTGGCCGACCAGTACGTGGAGGAGGTCGATCGCGGTGAGCTCTACGAGCGGGCCATCAACGGCCTGCTCGACGAGCTGGGCGACCCGAACACGTCCTTCATCGAGGCGTCCGAGTACGAGAGCTTCCGCATCCGGACACAGGGGGACTACGGCGGCGTGGGGCTCGAGATCGTCGAGCAGGACGGATGGATCACCGTGGTGAGTCCCATTCCGGGGACTCCCGCGGCCCGGGCCGGGATCCGGGCCGGGGACCGCTTCGCGGAGGTCGCCGGCGAGAGCGCGGAGGGCTGGAACGTCGATCAGGTCGCCGACCGGCTGCGCGGTGAGCCGGGCACGACGGTCGACGTCGAGATCCTACGGATCGGCGTGGACGAGCCGATCCCCTTCACCCTCGAGCGGGCGGAGATCAAGCTCCGGGCCGTCCCCTTCGCCACCCTCCTCGAGGGGAACGTCGGGTACGTTCCCCTCCAGGTCTTCCAGGAAGGCGCGGCGGCGGAGGTCCGGGCCGCCGTCGACTCTCTCCGGGACGAGGGGGCGAAGAGCGTCGTGCTGGACCTGCGGGGCAACCCGGGCGGGCTGCTGGACGAGGGGGTCGGCGTGAGCGACCTCTTCCTCGAGGCGCAGGACGAGATCGTGGAGACGCGGGGGCGGGCCCCCGGCCAGAGCGAGTTCCACCGGGCTTCCTCACCGGACGCCTTCCGGGGTCTCCCCGTGGTGGTGCTCGTCGACGAGACGAGCGCCAGCGCTTCGGAGATCGTGGCCGGAGCGCTCCAGGACCACGACCGCGGTCTGCTCGTCGGCAACACCTCGTTCGGGAAGGGCTCCGTCCAGACCCTCTTCCAGCTGAGCGGCGGCAACGTTCTCCGCCTGACGACCGCCCGCTGGTACACGCCGGTTGGGCGCAGCATTCAGATGGCCGAGGACCAGAAGCGGGCGCGGGCCCTCGGGCGGAACGGGACGCTCACCCTCGCCGGGCAGCTCACCGAGCGCCCCGATTCTGCCGAGCGCCCGACCTTCCGCTCGGACGCGGGACGTGTGCTCTACGGGGGCGGAGGCATCACCCCCGACGTCGTCGTGTTGCCCGACACCCTCTCCTCCGACGAACAGCTGGCGGTGCGGACCCTGTTCCGCGAGGCGGGGGCGCTGAACCTCGCCCTGTTCAACTTCGCCACCCGGTACGTCCAGGAGCACCCGGGACTGGAGCGGGACTTCCGGGTGACCGACGCCGACCTGGACACCTTCGCCGCCTCGATGGCGGAGCGGGGGATCGACGTGGATCGGGACGTTCTGGGGGACGCGGAGCGGTTCCTTCGCTTCCAGCTCCGCCGTGAGATCGGCCTGCAGGCCTGGGGGGACGAGGGGGAGTTCCAGCAGGTGCTCGACGACGACCTGCAGCTCCAGCGCGCCCTGGACCTCCTCCGCGGTTCCTCGAGCCAGCGGGATCTGTTCCGGATGGCCGTCGGGGAGACCGGGTCCGCCGGGACGGGGGACGCATCGGTCGGAGCCGCCGGCGAGAGCGGCGGAGCCGCGGGCCGCTGAGGGCCGCCACTCCGTCCCCCCGGCCGGCGTCGCAGCCGTGACGGGCGGTCGAGGCGGCGTCCGGAGGCACCGCCGGGGCCGGATCCGCCGAGCGGTCCCCCGGGCCCGTTCGACCATTCGGCCGCCCCGATGAGCGCCCCAGATTCAGGTCACGAAGGATTGCCCGGGACCCTCCGAGGGGGCCCCGGCGTCGGACGGCGGGAACATGCGCGATCCCGGCAGGGGGCCGTGGTGCGGGTCACGCGTGGGGGCCAGGTCGAGTCGTTGCACCGGGTCCACGTGGCGGTGGTGGACGGCGAGGACCGGCTCGTCGCGTCCGCGGGAGCGGTGGACGGCCCCGTGTTCTACCGCTCCGCCGCCAAGCCCTTGCAGGCGCTCCCGCTCGTCGAGGACGGCGTCGTCGAGGCTCTCGGGGTGACGGACGCCGAGCTGGCCCTGTGCTGCGCGTCCCACAGCGGAGAGGAGCGGCACGTGGAGGGCGTTCGGCGCATTCTCGCCAGGGCCGGCGTGGGCGAGGAGGCGCTGGCGTGCGGACCCCACCCGCCCCTGGCGGAGGACGAGGCCGAGCGCCTCGCCGCGGCGGGCCGGACGCCCCGGGCGATCCACAACAACTGCTCGGGCAAGCACGCCGGGATGATCGCCCTCGCGTCGCATCACGGTTGGCCGACGGCCGGCTACCTCGAATCGTCCCACCCGGTCCAGCGACGCATGCTCGGAGAGGTCGCGCGTTGGTCCGGTGTCCCGGAAGAGGACGTCGGGACCGGCGTGGACGGGTGCGGCGTCGTCTGCTTCGCCGTGCCCCTGCGGGCGATGGCCCGCTCGTTCGCCCGTTTCGATCGGGCCGCGGGGGAGGGCCACGACGGACCCGCGAGAATCCTGAGCGCCATGGCCGGCCACCCGGGGATGGTCGCGGGCGACGGGCGCCTGTGCACCGTGCTCATGGACACGGCGGGCGACAGGCT
>JASFUL010000435.1:0-5058 GCA_050050315.1 Gemmatimonadota bacterium | reverse complement strand
CTCCCCCTCCTACCGAGTCGTACTCCGACAGGGTCGAACCATTACAAGGATCGTTCCAGATCCGCGTCACCCTCGGGGTATCCTCGCCGGCCGAACGGGCCCTCGTGGGCCTCCAGCGCGTCGCGCACGTCCTGCGGGACCGGCATGGAGGCGCCCGCGTCGTAGTCGTACATGACCTGGACCGTCCGGCCGCTCACGAGGAGCCGTCCCTGCTCGGACCGGACTTCGTAGTCGAGGTCGAAGGTCTTCCGGGTGAGGCGGGCCAGGCGGACGCCGACCCGGAGCTCCTGGGGCCACAGGACGCGCGCGTGGTAACGCAACGTGGCCTCGGCCAGGATGTAGTCCACCCCGTCGAGGCCCTCTCGTCCCGCCACGTTCCGCCACCAGGCCGCCCGCGCCTCCTCGAAGTACACCAGGGCGTGGGAATGGTGGGCGTGCCCGCCGACGTCGACGTCCTTGAACCGGACCGTGACGGGGTGCTGGAATCCAAAGGGACGTTCGACCACGGCGTCGCGTCGAGTCTGTACGGAAAGACGTGGCGTGCCGCCGGCGGCGACCGCTCCGAGAGCGGTATATAGAGGCCGAACGCCGGATCCGCAAAGGGATCCGGCGTTCGCGTCAGCTCCGGTACCGGAGGAGTCGGATCGAGCCGGACCCGGTGTCGATGACGATGTAGCCGTCTCCGTCCCCGATGGTCCCCTCGATCTTGGTCCTCTCCATCGAGCGGACCTGGACCGGGAAGTCCACGTCGATGCGCCCACTGCCCGTGTCCATCTCGATGGTGGCGCCCAGCGAGGAGGGCAGGCGGACCCGCACGTCGCCCGAGCCCGTGTCCACCTCGAGCCGATCGACGTCCCTGAGGACGTCGAGCTCCACCTCTCCGCTCCCGGTGTCGACCCGGATGTCGGCGCTCTCCACCGACGTCAGGGCGACCTCGCCCGACCCCGTGTCGATGTCCACGATCCTGGCCGCCACCGTCGAGCCCGTCACCGATCCGCTACCGGTGTCGACGATCACCTCGTCCCCTCGCACGCCCTCGAGTCGGACGCTGCCCGAGCCCGTGTCGACGTTGGTCGAGCCCTCGACGTCGCGGACCGTGACGGAGCCGGAGCCGGTGTCGACGCCGACCCGGCCGCGAACGCCGGCCACGTCGACCGCGCCGCTGTGCGTGTCCAGGTAGAGGTCCGAGCTCACGTCCCGGGCCTCCATCCGACCGACCGCGAGGTAGACGGCCACCTCCCGCCCCGCGGGCACCTCGATCCGGAGGTCGGCCCAGGCCTCCATGCCGCCGCCCGAGCTCGACACCTCCACGCGCTCACCGCCTCCGAACGTCCCGTCCGAGCGGACCCGGAGGCTGGTGTTGCCCCGGAACCCTCCCCGGGGCCGGTAGGAGATCCGGTCGGAGGGGTACACCACCCGCAACGAGGCCGCCCCCTCGACGTCGCCGGTCCGCAGCTCGAGGCGATCTCCGTCCTCGCCTCCGCGCGTGACTCGGACTACCACGTCCGACCCGTCTCCCGGGACCACGCTCACCTCCCCGGCGAGGTTCCAGATCGCCACCTCCTGCCCTTCGAGTCGGACCGTCTCCGTCTGGGCGGTCAGGCCCGAAGGCGCCGCGAGGGCGACGGCGAGCAGAGTCGCGGGAACCAGTCCCCGTCCGGATATCACTGTCGGTGTCATCTCCGTCTTCCTTCCCGTCGTTTCCGGTGTTCGAGCCGTCCGGGCGTCACAGGCCTCCCGGACGGCGCAGCATGATGTCTCCGTCGAAGGCCTCCAGGCTCAGCCGGGCCGTCCCCCGACCCAGCGTGAAGCGCGTCTCTCGGCCGCTCTGGATCCGGTCGAGGGTGATGGGGAACCCGGCTTCGAGCTCTCCGTCGAAGGTCGAGACGAAGACCACGAGGTCCGCGCCGTCGGGGATCTCGACGGTCACGTCGCCGGAGTGGGTGACGAGCGCATAGCTGCCCCCCTGCCGGAAGGCGCCCTGGAAGCGGACGTCTCCGTCGGTGGTCGTCGCGTCGAGCGACTCGACGTCGAGATCCGCGAACGTCAGGTCCCCGTCGGTGCTCTCGACCCGAAGCCGCCCCCGGGCGCCCCTCACGTCCACGTCGTCGTTCACGCTCCGCAGGACCATGTCGCCGGCGACGTCTTCGGCGGAGATCTCGCCGTCCAGGGCGTGTACGTCGATCCTGCCCGTGACGTCCCGGATGAAGACATCCCCCTCCAGCGTCCGGACCTGGAGAAATCCGTCCAGTCCGCGCGCCTCCACGTCCAGGTCGTGTCCTCTCACGACCACGGGCAACCACGATGGCAGCTCCAGCCGCAGCTCGACGTCCCGGGAGCCCACCCGGAGCTCGAGACGTCCGTCCGCCCTCCGCACCCGGAACGGCCGCCGGTGTTCGTCCAGATCGGTCGCCCTGACCTCGTCCCGGTCCCACGCATCGAGCACCAGCTCTCCGCCGAGATCGGCGAGGACCAGCGTGTCGCCGCGAGCGACGACGAGGGTCGTGTCACGGGTGGGACCCGGGTCGGCAGCCGAGGGAGGAGGCGATGCCACGGCCCCCCCGGCGGGGAGCGTCACGAGCGTGGCCGCGCACGCGATGGCCCCCGCGAGGGCCGCCCAGGCCGGCAGGAGTCGTCTGAATGCCGAGCCGTTCATTCGTCGCTCTCGCTCCACTCCAGCAGCTCGGCCGTCTCGCGCAGGTAGCTCACCTTGCGCTCCCACGATCGGCGGAGGTGGGTCTCGACCCAGGGATTGCCCGGATCCACCTCCAGCGCCCCGACGGATTCGTCGATGGCCAGATCGATGATCGCGAGGTTCTTCTCGAGCACCCGGATGGTGCCGGGCTCGAGACGGTCGCGCGACGAGGCAAGAAGCTGCTCGAGCCGCTCGACCTCGGGGGCGTAGGTGGACGCGATCTCGTCGCCGAGCGCCGTCTGCACGACCGGCCTCCCCTGCTCCAGGGGCGTCCGGGTGGCCGGCGTCGCCACCGTCCGGGAACCGCCACCGCCTTCGCCCGGCGCCAGCGACCACACCGCGGCCCCTCCGATCAGGACGCACGCGAGGCCCGCGGCGGCCAGCTGGGGCACGGTGAAGAACAGGCCGCGGACGCGGGAAGGTCTTTCCGGTCGGACGGCGTCCGCCGCTCCGTCCACCGCCGTGAGCGGCCGTGCTCCGAGGGCGTCGCGGATCCCCGGCCACAGATCTCGCTCCGGCGGGGCGTCCTCGAGCCCACGCGCCGCGTCGCGCACCGCCCGGAGGTCCGCCAGGACGGCGCGGCACGGGGCGCAGCCCCGGAGGTGCTCCTCCACGGCGTCCGCCTCGGGACCGGACAGGAGCCCGTCCAGGTGCTCCGACAGCCGGTCCGTCCACGGGTCGTGGCTTCCGTGTTCATGTCGTTCGGTCATGGTCGTGCCGCCTTTCCGGCCCGGCTCCGGGCGGGCTCGGCGCCCGCCGCCGATCTGGAGGTCCCGCTCATGTCAGCGCCTCGCGCAGGAGCATCCGCGCCCGATGGAGCTGCGACTTCGACGTTCCCACGCTCACTTCCAGCATGCCCGCGATCTCGCCGTGGCTGTATCCCTCGACGTCGTACAGGACGAACACCTGCCGCGCGCCGTCGGGAAGATCCTCCACCGCGTCCTCGAGATCCATCGCGATGTCCGGCCGGCTCCTCCGCGCCTCGAAACGCTCGATCCTCCCCTCTCCGTCCACCGTGCGCGCCTCCCTCCTCCGGAGGGTCTTCCGGCGGGAGAGGATCAGGTTCACCGCGAGGCGGTGCAGCCAGGTCCCGAACGCCGCGTCCCCCCTGAACGTCCCCAGCTTCTCCCAGGCCCGGATGAACACCTCCTGGGTCAGGTCGTCGGCCGGGCCCGAGCCCACCATCCTCCGCACGAGCGAGTGGATTCGGGCCTCGTTGGCCCGGTACAGACGCTCGAAGGCCCGTGGGTCCCCGGCTTTCGCGAGCACCCAATCCTCTTCCACCCGCTCGGGGCCCGCCCGTTCGACAGCCGCGATCTCCAGTCTCCGCCCTCTCCGCATCGTCCTCGAATCACACCCTGTGGGACATCCGTAGGGACTCCCGGGTTGGAACCGGAACCGTTTCACTTGCGTCCCGCTTCGCGTGGAAGCACCGTTCCGCCCGGAGAGTCCGTCCCCGCGGGCTCCCGGTCCTTTCGCACCCCCTCACCGGAGGCCACCGTGCAGGTGCTGCCCGTCGACCTCGAGTCCATCATCGCCATCGTGATGGGCATCTCCATCATCCTCATCCCCGTGGCCGGGCTCACGGCCCGCTTCGCCCTGAAGCCGACCGTCGAGGCCCTCGCCCGGCTCTTCGAGCACAAGGGGCTGGAGGAGACCGTGGGGATCCTCGAGCGGCGCATGAGCCTGCTCGAGACGCAGATGGAGTCGATGGACACGTCGCTCGCGAGGGTCGCCGACGCCGTCGAGTTCGACCAGAAGCTCGCACGTCCGATCCCGCGAAGCGAGCGGACCCTGACCGGCTCCGGGGCCGGCACCGGCGTGGACGAGGGAGGCAGCGGCGGGGGCTGATGCCGGAGATCGTCGGCCACCGGGGGTACGCGGCCCGCGCCCCGGAGAACACCCTCGTCTCGTTGGACATGGCGATCGAAGCGGGCGCCGATGCCGTCGAGTGGGACGTGCAGGTGGCCGCGTGCGGGACTCCCGTCCTCCTCCACGACGACACGCTGGACCGCACCACCGACGGCCGGGGCCCGGTCGCGGCCGCCCCGCTCGCGCGGCTCCGCGATCTCGACGCGGGGCGCTGGTTCGGGGCGGACTTCGAGGGCGAGCGGATCCCGTCGTTGGCCGAGACCCTCGAGCATGTACGGGGGCGCCTGGCGCGGGCCTTCTGCGAGGTGAAGTCGTTCCGCGAGCCGGGGGACGTCGACCGGGTCGTGGAGATCGTCCGGACCGCAGGCATGCTGGGCGAGGTGGTGTTCATCTCCCTGGAGTGGGAGATCGTAGAGCGGGTGGCGAGCCTGGAACCGGCCGCGCGTATCGGCTTCATCCTCGACGAGCCGTCGGAGACGAACGACGCGCTC
>JASFUL010000434.1:0-5069 GCA_050050315.1 Gemmatimonadota bacterium | reverse complement strand
CCCGGCCGGCCCCGGGGCCCCGTCGGGCCCCTCCGCCCCCCGCCCCACCGCCCCATCCTAGCCGAGGTCCCGGGCGCCTCCAGGGCACACCGGGACCTCCGGGCGCGGGCGGAGCCCGCACGTGCGGGACGCCCTCTCAGACGCGCTGCTTGTAGTAGTCCACCAAGTCCTGGTTGGTGGGCATCTTCTTCATCACGTTCAGCAGCTCGGTCATGGCGTCGGCCGGCGAGATGTCCAGCAGCTGGCGCCGCAGCGCCCGCGCCAGGTCCAGCTCGTCCGGAGAGAGGAGGCGCTCCTCCTTCCGGGTCGCCGAACCGGCCAGGTCGATCGCCGGGTAGATCCGCTTGTCGGCCAGCTCGCGAGAGAGGAGGATCTCGCTGTTGCCGGTGCCCTTGAACTCCTCGAAGATCACCTGGTCCATGCGCGATCCGGTGTCGACGAGGGCCGTGGCGATGATCGTCAGCGAGCCGCCTTCGGAGGCCTTCCGGGCCGAGCCGAGGAAGCGCTTCGGCTTCTCCAGCGAGCCCGCGTCGAGCCCGCCGGAGAGCGTGCGGCCGCTCCCCTCCTCGACCGTGTTGTAGGCGCGGGCGAGCCTGGTGATCGAGTCCAGGATGATGACGACGTCGTCCCCCATCTCGACCCTGCGACGGGCCCGCTCGAGGGTGATCTCGGCGACGTTGGTGTGACGGTCGGCCGCCCGGTCGAAGGTCGAGGCGATCACCTCTCCGAAGCCCGTGGCCTCCATCTCGGTGACCTCCTCGGGCCGCTCGTCCACGAGGAGGATCAGGAGGAAGCACTCGGGATGGTTGCTGACGATGCCCTCGGCGATCGACTGCAGCACGGTCGTCTTCCCCGCCTTGGCGGGAGCGACGATCATGGCCCGTTGGCCCTTCCCGAGGGGCGAGAAGAGATCGATGACCCGATTGGTGTAGTCGGGCCGTCCCCGGATCGTGCGACCGCACTCGAGCCTGAGTTGCTCCTCGGGGTGCAGGGCGCTGAGCCGGTTGAAGTCCGGCCGACGCTTCGCCTCCTCCGGCGGTCGTCCGTTCACCAGTCGCAGGTGGGTCAGCGGCGGGCTCTTCCCGTTCTTGGGGCGCTTGCCCACGTCCCCGGCGAGCTCGTCGCCCGTCCGGAGCCCGAACTTGTTGATCACCCGGGCGCCCACGTAGATGTCTTCGTTGCTCGGCGTGTAGCCGGCTTCCCGGACCCGGACGAATCCGGATCCACTCCCGAGGACCTCGAGGATCCCCAGCGATTCTTCGCTACTCACGATCGATTGTCGGCTGCTGTGAGTTCATGTGGATCAGGAGAGACGGAGTCGACCCTCCAAGGCGGACATTGGTCCTGTGTCTTCCCGACGAACGCGCCGGGGCTACGTGCCCGGATTCCCGGGACCTCGACGTCAGAGACCCTCGCTCAGGCGCTCCCGGGAGACGAATCCCCCTGTCGGAGCAATTCGGATGCCACCTCGAGGCCAGAGCGACGCCGTCGCTCCCTGGCCACTCGGTCGCCGCTGCCGCATCTTCTGCGGTGAGAGTCTCGCCGGACGCCGGGGGCTTGCGGGAGCCTCCTCGGCGGACGCCGGGAAGCTCAAGATCCAGCACGCGGGACGCGTCGGCCAACCGACGCGTCGTCCAGATCGGACGCACCAATCTTCGTCCATTCGGCCCGATCCTGCAAGCCCGACGCGCCAGATCGGCCCGAGGAGCCACCACCGGAGCGACCGATGAACGATACGAGACCGAGCCGCCGCCGCTTTCTCCGGAGCGTCGTCGCCACCGCCGGCGGGGCCGCGTCGATCCCCCTGGCGCGCGAGCTCTTCAGGACCGAACGGGCGTTCGGCGCCCAGCTCGACGGCCTCCGGACCTCGGGAGATCCGTCGTGGTCCCCCCAGGACCTCCGCGACCGATACATGCTCGACCCGTCGGTCGTCTACCTCAACCACGCGTCCATCGGGACGGTTCCACGGGCCGTGCACGAGGCCCACACGGCGTACCTCGCCGCCTGCGAGTCCAACCCCTGGCTCTACATGTGGGGCGGGGCCTGGGAGGAAGGACGCGAGGCGGCTCGGGCTTCCTTGGCGACGCTCGTGGGTGCGGGGCCCGATGACGTGGCCATCACCCACAACACGACGGAGGGATTCAACCTGCTCGCCCGGGGCCTCCCCCTAGGCCCGGGGGACGAGGTGCTCTTCAGCACGCTCAACCATGCCGGCGCCTCGGTGTGCTTCGACCACGTCGCCGCCGAGAAGGGCTATTCGGTCCGGCGCTTCGAGCTCGACCCGCTCGACGCCGCGGCCATGACCCCGGACGAGCTGATGGACGCCCACGTCCGGGCCGTCCGCCCGGCGACCCGGCTCCTGGTCCTGCCCCACGTGGACAACGTGGTGGGCGTCCGTCATCCTCTGGAGGCCCTCGGAGCGGCGGTCCGACGCCGGGGGGTCCGGTGGGTGGCGGCCGACGGAGCCCAGACGGTGGGAATGCTCCCCCTCGACCTGCCGGCTTCGGGCGTCGACTTCTACGCCGGCAGTCCCCACAAGTGGGTCCAGTCGCCGAAGGGGCTGGGGCTCCTGTACGTGCGGGCCGAGCTCCGCGACGTTCTCCGCCCGATGTGGGTGACGTGGGGCCAGGACCGCTGGGAGGGAACGGTCCGGGTTTTCGAGGACTACGGGACGCGCAATCTCCCCGCCGTGCTCGCGCTGGGCGACGCCGCCGACTTCCAGATCGCTCTCGGCGGGGCGGACAAGGTGCGCCGATACCGGCGGATGCGAGAGAACCTCCGGGAGCGAGTCGAAGCGTCCCCAGGACTCCGGTGGCGTTCTCCGACGTCCTTCGACGACGGGGCCTCCCTCGTGGCGATCGAGGTCACGGGCCGGTCCGCGCCCGAGCTGGCCGAGACGCTCTGGAGGGAGCACGGGGTGGTTCTTCGGGCCTTCGGGGGCGAGCTCGACACCCTCCGCGTCTCGCCGAACGTCGTGACGGCCGACGAAGAGCTGGAGCGGTTCGCGGCGCTCCTGGAGACGGCGGCGCGATGAGGGGGCCCGATCCGGACCGGGAAGCCGATGGCCCGGGAGAGGAGGTCCCGGCGCCGGTGTGGGCCAAGCTGGTGCTTGCCGCTCTCCCCTTCCTGGTGGTGCTGGTGGTGCTGCTCGTCCTGCGGAGCCTGCGAGGTTGAGGGGGGCTGCCAGGTGTCCCACGGGCGCCGCTCCACCTGTCCTCCAGCCGTGACACCGGGACGCCTTGGGTGGTGCTCCTCGACGGCCAGAAGCCACGGAACGCCTGGCCTTCTGGGGCTCGGTGAAACCTGGCACGCCCCCTGCCCATCTCGTCGGGCGAAGTGACGATCCACGTTCGAAGGGAGGCTCCCGTGCGTACCCGAGCCGGCACGACGACCCTGATTCTGGCCGCGCTCCTCGGCCTCGCCCATTCCCCCGCCCTGGGCCAGGGATTCTCGACCTCCCTGTCGCTCTCCCTCGGCTTCGGCTCGGTGTGGGACGGATTCCGCTTCGACCTGGCGCACTACGACTTCGCACGCGGCCCGTCGTACTCGCGGGTCGGGTTCTCGCTGGGGACCGCCGGGGCGGGCCTCTGGGCCGGTCACGGCCACGGATACGGGATCTACGATGCGTCGCCGGGCTGGACGCGTCCGGTCCACCGCTACCAGCGGAGCTGGGACCCCTACGGGGGCTGGGCTTCGACGTGCGGAGCCTGGTGGTACGACCCCTGGGATCCCTGGTACGGCTACTACGACGACTACGGCTGCGGCTGGTACGGTTCGCTGTGGGCCTTCGACGGGTGGCGCTACCGGAGCCACTACCGCCCCTACCGCCGCAGTGGCATCCACGTCGGGATCTACTGGGGCGACCCCTTCTGGGAGCCGTGGGGCCCCTACTGGGACTACGACCCCTGGGGCTGGTACTGGGACGGGTGGTACGACGGCTACGGGGTCGGATACCGGCCCTGGTGGAACGGACGGACCCGGGTGGTCTGGCGGACGCGCGGCACCGGACGCGTCGCGGTGGCCCGGTCGTCCCCGCTGTACCGCTCCAGCCGTCTCGGCCCGGGCTACAAGGAGGACCCGTGGACCGGCCCCGGACGCACGGTGGCCAGCGGTCGGGCCGGGACGGCCTCACCGTCCCGGGTCGGTAGCGCCCGAGGGAGCGCCGACGCGGCGGCGCGGCCAGGCGTTGCGGCCCCCCGGCGGCCCGCGTCGGGTGCGGGAGGGGGGTCGGCCCGAGCGCCCGTGACCCGGAGTGGCGTGCAGGCGCCCGGCCGCACCGGCCGGGGGACCGGCGTGGCGACGCCGCGACGTCCGAGCGAGGGGGCGGTCCGCGCGCCCGGACGGTCGACCGATCGGCCCGGGGTGACGGCTCCGGCGCGGCCCACCGGGAGGGCGGGGATCGCCGCCCCGACGCGTGCCGGCGAGCGTGGTGCCGTGGCCGCGCCCGGGCGGCCGTCCGCCCGGGGGGGAGAGGCCGCGCCCCAGCGTCCCACCACGCGCGCCGGGGTACGCGCTCCGGCGCGGAGCGGCGGTGGGCAGGAGAGCAGCCCGGCCCGGCCGAGCGCACGGGGTGGAATCAGCCTGCCTGACCGGCCCTCCGCCGGAAGCGGGACGGCGGCGCGGCCGTCGGCCCGGGGCGGGGTGACCTCGCCCCGGAGGCCGTCGGTCCGGGGCGGGGCCTCGGCGGGTCCGGCGCGGGGGGGTGGCACGGGAGCCACCCCGCGGCGGCCGAGCGCGCGGGCGCCGCAGCGCACGGGCGGAGCGGGCGTGGGCACCGTACCGACGGCTGAGCGGCAAGCGCCGAGTCGGCCGTCGACCCGGGCGACGCCGTCCCGTTCCGGTGGGAATGCGCCCTCGGCGCGGGCTCCGGCCCGCTCCGGCGGATCGGCCCCCTCGGCACGGCGAGCTCCGGCCCGCTCCGGCGGGTCGGCCCCCTCGGCGCGGGCTCCGGCCCGCTCCGGCGGGTCGGCCCCCTCGGCACGGCGAGCTCCGGCCCGCTCCGGCGGGGCGGCTCCATCGGCGCGGGCTCCGGCCCGCTCCGGCGGATCGGCCCCCTCGGCACGGCGAGC
>JASFUL010000433.1:0-5092 GCA_050050315.1 Gemmatimonadota bacterium | reverse complement strand
CATCCCCCGTCAGGGGGGGCGAGCTGTCCGTGGGGCTGCTGTCCGTAGGCAATCCGGGGTCCCCGTCCCCACGGATCAACTGGAACGGGAGCGGCGGCTCGTCGGCCACGCAGGACCGCTCGAGCTCACGGACCGACCCGGATCGGAGGAACTCCGCCCGGATCCTCCGCTCGCAGTCCTCGTCGGACGTGCCCGTGAAGCCGTGGCCGCCCCAGCGGTGCACGACGTGGGCGACGTTCGACAGTCTCCTGGCGACGTGCGCTCCGGTCTCGGGCGGCGTCGAGGGGTCCCGCCGTCCGGAGAGGATCAGAACCGGACGGTCGGATACGACGGGCTGGTGAAAGTCGCCCGGAATGGGACCGCGCACCCAGCGGGAGCAGGCGCGCCGGTAGTCGCGCACGATGTATTGGCCCAGGTACGTTCCGGCCGTAGCCTCATGGACCTCGGCGTCGGTGAGGAACGGGACGTCCTCCGAGCAGAAGACGGACAGGTGAAGCCCGAGTGCGAGACGCTGGGCCAGCCCCTCCATGCGCCGGAGGTACGTCTGAGCGAACTCCGTCAGGTCCCCGGTGCGGTGTGCGTCGTGGATGCGTCGCGGAAGCTCCAACGCCCGGGCCCCGTACAGCATGCTCCTCACCGTATAGGCCAGGTCGTCGCGGTCGTAGAGGACGGTGTCGGGAAGCCCCCCTTCCGGTCGGCGGACAACCACCTCGACAGGCTCCCGGTCGAGTCGCCCCATCAGCTCCGTCCATCGCCGCTCCACGTCGGGGAACGCCTTCGAGCATGCCTCGTCCGCGCGGCAGTCCTCGAAGAGCCTGTCCAGGGCCCTCTGGGCGTACCGGGCATACTGGAGGGGCGCCCGGAAGTCCACGGGAGCCACCCCGACGAGCTGCACGGTGCGCACCGATCCCGGATGGCGGCGCAGGTACTCCATCGCCAGCCGGGTCCCGTACGAGCCACCGTCGAGGTTCATGGCGGTATGGCCCAGGGTGCCGCGGACGATCTCCAGATCGTGGGCGCTCTGCGTCGTCGTGAAGAAGCGCAGGTCCGTGGAGTCGGAGAGGCGTCTTCGGCATCGTTCCAGGGTCTGGTCCGGAGGATTGATGCCTCGGAACAAGACCTCCACCCCGTTCGGCGGCGCGCACTTCAGAGGTCCGGAAGCCCCCGTCCCCCGCTGGTCCACGAAGACGAGATCTCGCGCGGCCCAGGGGCCTGTCCGCTCCCGGGACCTCCAACTGGCCGCGGTCGTCGCCGCGCCGCCGGGTCCGCCTGCCAGGAAGTAGACTGGATCGGGCATGGATGGCCGCGTCGTCGCGGGCAAGACGACCACGTGCAGATCGAGCGTCGGACCCTCGGGGTCGTCATGATCCAGCGGCACGGTGACCATTCCGCACCGGGCCGGACCTTCGACACGCTCCGGGAAACAGCGGTGGAACCGCTGCGCCTCGAGGCTCTCTCCCCACGGTACCAGGAGCAGGAGCGCGGCCCCGACTGCCGCCGAGGCGCTCTTCGCCATCGTCATGCTTCGCCTCTCCCGTCGTCGCGTCCAAGCTACCGATCCGGGGGACCGTCCGGCGGCCGGTCGTGCCGGTTTCCCTGACGGAAAGGGGAGGCGGTACGGAGTGCCAGGGGGGTAGATGCGGACCGGACCGGGAAGCGGCGGGCCGGTCCCGGTCGCGGTGCGAACCGGATGCGTCGTCGCCGCCGAGAGGCACGGTCCGAGCGGTAGCCGGGGTACGTCGACAGATCGGAGTAGCTCCGGTCGCTCGACACGGGCTGCCGACCCGACCGGCGTGCTTTCGCTCGGTCTGGCGTGCGCCCAGGAGGACGACCACGGGCATGTTCGCCGAGTGGTCTCCGTTCGCTGCCCACGTGAGCGTCGCGGGCCGGCTATCCAGGCTCACCTCATGGCAGAGGTCCCCGACTACTCAGGTGTGATGACTCTTCTCACGACGAGACTCTCCTCGCCTGAGAGCCCCGCGCGCCCCTCCGAAGTACGTAGAGGCTCCACGGCGGCACGGTGAGCTCGCTCTTCCAGGCGACGCCCTCGTCGCCGCGAGCGAGAGGCTGCTCAAACTCCACGACATCCAACCCCGCCTGAGCGAAGACGCGCAGATAGTCCTCGTGGGGCCACAGGATGTCCTCCACCGGGCGGGTGTCGCCGTACTGGGTGGTGCGAATGAGCACGACATCCCCGCACCGGGCCCGGTGGTTCTCCGGGTAGGCCTCGGTGGTGAAGGTCACCCACTCGCGGGTGTACAGGTCGGCGGTGGACACGACGTTGACCAGGACGCCGTCGGGCCCCAACAGCCGGCCGAGACCCCGGAACAGATCCACCTTGTAATGGAAGCCGGGGACGTTGTCGAAGGTGAACGCCGACAGAACGAGGTCGAAGCTCTCCGGCGGCAGGTGGCCGAAGTCACCGTCCTCCATGACGCGGTAGTCGCCGTCGGGGTCCCGTTCGGTGGCCCGGGACACCATGGCCGGCGCGACGTCCACCCCCACCACGGAGAAGCCGAGCTCCTTCAGGAAGCGAGCCGAACGGCCGGTCCCGCAGCCGAAGTCCAGGGCGCGGCGTCCGGGCACGTGCCTGTCGAAGAGGGACGGGAGGTTGTCGAAGGCCACGGCGTAGGTGCTGCCCAGGGAGAGCTCGTCATACGCCGCCGCACGCCGCGCTTCCTCGTAGGTGTTGCGAAAGGTCATGGATCGTCGCCACCCCGGGTGAACAGGTCGGCCGTGTCGGGTCCTCGGGCAAGAACCATGTACGGTGATTGGTACCGAGGAAAGTGCCAATCACGGGCCAATGGCAACCGTCCATTATGAGCGGCCGGAGGCACCGCGGTGCCCTTGTCCACGGTCACGCCCCGTGATCTCTCGCAGTGGAGGCGTCTGACACCGATGCGCGATTGGTAGGTCGGAAGTCGTAAGGATTGGCCCTGTAGCCCGACCAATCTGTGGGGTAGCGTGGGTGTCCCACGGATTCGCACCCCACCCACTCGAGCGACGTGGTCCTCCATTCCATCGCAGACGCCATCGGCCACACCCCGCTCGTGAGGCTGTCCCGCCTGGCCCCCGATGTCGACGGTACGATCCTGGCCAAGCTCGAATACCTGAACCCGGGGTCTTCCAAGAAGGACCGCGTCGCCCGGGGCATCATCGTCGCGGCCGAGGAATCGGGGGCCCTGAGACCCGGGCAGACGGTGATCGAGCTCACCAGCGGAAACATGGGCACGGGCCTCGCGCTGGTTTGCGCGGCCCACGGGTATCGCTTCGTGGCGGTGATGTCGAAGGGCAACTCCGAGGAGCGGGCCCGCATGATGCGGGCGCTGGGTGCGGAGGTGGTCCTCGTCGACCAGTGCCCGGGGTCCACGGTGGGAGAAGTCAGCGGCCCCGACCTGGCGGCCGTGGAGGAGGAGACGCGGCGGCTGACCGCGCAGCTCGGGGCCTTCCGCGCGGACCAGTTCGAGCACCCGGCCAACCACCTCGCCCACTACACGGGCACGGGACCCGAGATCTGGGAGCAGTCCGCGGGGCAGATCACCGCCTTCTGTGACTTCGTGGGCTCCGGAGGCACGTTCTCGGGCTGTGCGCGCTACTTCAAGGAGCGGGACCCCGGCGTCGAGTGCTTCGTCGTGGAGCCTGCCGGTGCCGCGCCGCTGTCCGGGGCCCCGGTGCGGGACCCACGGCACCCCATTCAAGGCGGCGGCTACGCCATGCCCACGCTGACCCAGCTCGCCGGTGTCCAGCCCGACGGGTACCTCGAGGTGTCCGGAGAAACCGCCGCCACGACGGCGCGGGCGCTGGCCCGGAGGGAGGGGATCTTCGCCGGCTACTCGGCCGGAGCCAACGTCGCGGCGGCCCTGGAGCTCCTCCGTGGCTCCCGGGCGGGCGGCACCGTCGCCGTCGTGATCTGCGACTCGGGCCTGAAGTACCTGAGCACCGGCCTCTGGACTGAGCGATTCCCATGACCTTCGAGACATCGGTGACGTTTGCGGCGGCGGTGTTCCTGTTCGCCGCCACGCCGGGGCCCGCCATCGTGGCGTGTGTCGCCCGGGCGCTGAGCGGGGGCTTCGGGGCCGCGCTGTCCTTCGCCGCCGGGATCGTCCTCGGGGACGTCGTCTTCCTGCTCTTCGCGATCTACGGGCTCGCCGCCGTGGCAACGGTGCTCGACGAGCTCTTCCTCCTGGTCCGGGTGATGGGCGGTCTGTACCTGATGTGGCTGGGCTGGAGCGCCTGGAAGAGCGACACCGGGCTCCCCACGGCGGACGATCCACCCGGATCGTCGGCGGGGCACGGGTTCCGGGCGGGCCTGTTGCTCACGCTGGGCAACCCGAAGGTCATCCTGTTCTACCTGGGCTTCCTCCCCGCCTTCGTGAACCTCTCGGAGCTGAGCGGGCGCGACGTAGCCTGGGTCGTCGCCCTGCTGGTGGGGGTGCTCATGAGCGTCAACTCCGCGTATGCCTGGGCCGCCGCGGGAGCGCGAGGATGGATGCGCAGCTCCGCGGCCGTCAGGGGGCTCAATCGGGTCGCGGCCGTCGTCATGGCGGCCGTCGGAGCCTACGTGGTACTCGAGTCCTGAATACAGGAGATGGGATCGTGATCGAGCTCACACCCGCCGTTCTCGAAGGACACGGGGTCCGTCTGGAACCCATGGCCCCCCGCCACGCAGAGGGGCTTCGGGAAGCCGCCGCGGACGGGGAGCTCTGGCGGCTCTTCTTCACCTTCGTGCCCAGGCCCGAGAATGCCGAGGAGTACATCCGGGAGGCACTGGCCGGACAGGCCGCCGGGAACATGCTCCCCTGGGTGGTCGTCGAGGCGGGCGCCGGCCAGATCATCGGGACCTCCCGGTACCACGACGTGGTCGCTCCGGCGGATCGGGTCGAGATCGGGTACACCTGGTACAGGCCCGCGTGGCACCGCACGCACGTCAACACGGCGTGTAAGCTCCTGCTGCTCGAATACGCGTTCGATCGGTTGGGATGTGGGGTGGTGGGACTCCGTACGGATGGACTCAACCTCCGCTCCCAGAAGGCCATCGAGGGCATCGGCGCCCGGAAGGACGGCGTCATCCGACACCACGCCGTTCGCCGTG
>JASFUL010000432.1:0-5092 GCA_050050315.1 Gemmatimonadota bacterium | reverse complement strand
ACCGGATCACCATCACCTACGAGGACGCCGACGTCTGGTTCCTGGGCTGGAACACCCACTGGATCATCGTCTTCTTCATCCTCTCCATCGTCTTCGCCTTCGCCCTCAGGAACCGCTTCGGCGTGACCATCTGAGCCTGGTCGGCCGACGCACAGTGCGTTTCGGTCCGCGCCGGACGGGTGATCGGCACGGCTCCGCCGTGGACGGTCCTCGTGTCCTCGTTTCGCGGCTGAACGGCAACTGACCCTTCGAAGGGGGAAAACCCGGAGACCGTGTCCGTCCAACCGGGTCGAACCACGGCGGAGAGGATCGTCCGGAGCTCCAGCTCGGCGAGCCCCGTCGAACTCCCGAGGAGGGGTCTTGTCATGCGCCAGGCCGACGACTGTCCGATTCCGCAGTGCCCAGGCCGGATTGCCCGAGACGTCGGGCCACGGCCCGTTTCACTCTTCAGACGCCGCTCGGGCGGCCGACGGTCCTGCCCCCTGGTGGTCCTGGTCCTGAGCCTCCTGGCCTGGTCGTGCGGGGCGGAGCTCCCGAGCCTCGGCGCCGCGGAGGATTCGGTCCCTTCCCCCGCGTACTCCCCCGCGGTCTCAGCGCGGGCCTGGCAGGAGTTTCGCTCGGTCTTCCCGTTGCACGTCCAGGGAATTGCCCTGTCGGAACCGCATCCGGACGGGACCCGGACGGTCATCGTCGCCGAGCCCCCTCCGTCGGTCACCGCCGAATCTCTGGCGGCGATCCACGCCCCCTACTCTCTGGGGTCGGAGGTCAAGACCCACCGGCTGGGCTTCGACGGATCGGTGCACGACATCGTGATCGGGGTGCCCGACGACGAGGCGACCCTCGTGGCCCTCCAGCGGGAGCTGGCCCTCCTCGTCTTCGGCTCGACCTATAAGGCCCAGCTCATGGAGGCGCCGTACCGGGCCGGGCCGCCGAGCGGCGGCCTCGATCTCCGGGTGACCGCGGTCGAGCTGGAGCACTGGCTCCACCCTCTGGACGGCTCCCCGAGCGCCTCCTTCGTGACCAGGTTCGGCGAGACCGTCGCCGGCGTGGACGCCCTCCGGGGCCTGTCGCGGACCATGGTGGTCTACAGCGAGGCGCCGGGCCTGGTCCTGTGGTGGATCCCATCGGGCACCAGGCTCGACGAGCATCGGGAGGTCACCCGCCAGTTCGCCATCGATTCGGATCTCGTCCTGGGTGCTGAGATCACCGGCGACGGTCTCCTGGTCGTCGCGCGTGAGCGGCTGATCCCCCTGGACCGGCTCCCGCCGCTGCGGGCGGAGACGATCGAGCTCCTGGCGGCTGTCGACACCGCGGAGCTGGCACAGAGCTACGAGCGTAACCACCCCCTCGCCGGACCTCTGGACGCCGAGACGGACTGGGCACCGGTCTATCTGAGCCGCGAGTTGCTGGATACGGAATACGGCAGCCTGCTGAACCTGGCCGACCAGCTCCTCAAGGGGTGGTCGAACAGCGGTCTCACCCGCTACGAGAACTTCGACTATCCCGAGCCCGGCAGCTGGCCGTTCGCGGAGCCGGTACCGACCCATCTCGACGTCGACGAGCTCACCTACAACTGGAACACCACCGGCGCCGGCTACACGCTGCGCGAGGGCCGGGGGACCACCTACGCCCTCAACCGGACCGGGGCGCTGCCCGTGAGCTACATTCCCGGAGGGGACGAAGCCGCCGCGAGGGACCCCGACTCGGCCGAGATCCGACGCCTCCGGGCGGCCGAGGAGCGTGCGTACGAGTACTTTGCCGGACGGAACGACGTGCTCCTCGTGCGCGTGGTGCAGTACGCCTCCCTGTACCAGATGCTGACGATGACCCCATCGATCGGAGCGGCGCCCACCCGGCTCCCGGAGGCGCCTGAACCGATCCTGGAAGCGCTGACGATCGACGTGTTGAAGCTGATCCGCGACATCGACGGCGAGCCGCGGGAGCGGTTGATCGAAGCCGTCCGGGATGTGGGCAAGCAGTACGGGCTCGACGAGGACGAGGCGACACAGGTCTTTCTCGCGGTCGAGGGCAATCTCGTCGGACTGAGCGACGACGATCTGGCGACGATTCGCGAAGCCCTCGAGTTGAGCCCGGTCCTGCTCGCGATGGCGGCCGAGGGGGTGGATGACGAGGACGCCCTGGCGGTCCAGCGCTTCCTGAACGGGGCGCGACTCGTCCTGCCGGTCGTGGCCGCCCGGCAGGAGATCTTCGAGAAGTACTCGGAAGGGGTCGCCGCGCAGCGGGAGGCGGGCTGGATTCGCACGCCCACCGTGGTCCGCTCGAAGACGCTGGGCAGTCTGGCGAGCGCGGTCGGCGGCCACAACCTCTCGGCCCGCGTGTCCAGCTTCCGCGTCGACCCCTCGGTGCCGAGGAACCGCGTTCGGATTCGCGAGGTGGACGGCACGTCGGTCGTCTTCGTCCATCCCGCCGACGCCTCGAAGATCAGCGAGGTGGTCCGCACCACCGGCAAGAACCTCCCGGATCCGGCACAGCTCGCGACGCGCCTCGAGCGGGTGCTTCCGGAGATCGAGGCGGGCCCGCCACGCTCCATGCACGAGGTGCTCGGACATGCGTCGCCCCCCTCGGGCGGTCGACGGCCGCCCCCTGGAGCGTCGTCCCCGTCGAGCGCCGGCGGAGGCGGCCGAGAGCTCGGCTGGGGTTGGGCGCGGCGCGACCCTGAGGAGTCGCCTCGGCTGCGCGAGGAGACGAGAGTCGCCAGGAACCATCACCCGGCGGCTCTGTTGGTCGAGCGCCGGGAGGACGGCACCTACTCCGTGCTGGCGAATCCGGAGTCGACTCCGTTCCGTGTGTTCTCCGGTACCGACGTCACCGAGACGCTGGTGGCCTATGCCCGCGACACCGTCCAGCCGGGGCGGGAGATCCAGATCCACATGAAGGGCGTCACCCCCGGCGAAGCCCGCGGCTTCCTGGAGGCGGCCCGCGTGCGCCTCGCCGTGGATGGCGACCGGCCGGCGTTGCGAGGGCGAGTCCGATCGGAGGGGTTGAGGCTGGCCCAGTTGAAGAGCGATATCCCGAAGCTCTACGACTTCCGGCGCGCGCGGGTGCGGCAGGTGGCGCAGGTTCGCGACGGCAAGGCGGTCGAGGTGGTGATCGAGCTTCCGGCGCGAGCGGCCCCCTCGGCGCCGGCCGGGCGCCCGGCCGGCCGCATCCGGGCCCTCGTCGAGCTCGTTCAGCGTCTCACCCCCGATGCGTTCCGCAGGGTTGCCACCTCCCTGCGGCAGCGCCTGGAGCTCCTGCTGCGGAGCCCCGAGGCCGGCGACGGGCTCCGGCTGATGGACGACATGGAGCGCGAGCTCCGCATCCTGGAGCGGGAGACCGGGGTCGAGATCGAGACGCTGGAGATGAAGTTCGAGAACGAGCTGGGGGACTTCCATGTGGTCGAGCTCGAGAGCGACGGCCGAGCCGCCTTCGGCGTCGCCTGCTGACTGCGCGCTCCTGATCGGAATCCCGCTGGAGCGCGAGCAGTTCGACCGGGATCTGGCCGCGCCGGACCGGTACGACTTCGCGGCCCGGATCAAGGCCAGGTACGGCCTGAGCACCGACGGTGCGTGGCGGCTGTACGGGAGGTCGGCCGCTTACGCCCGCCGCGTGTGCGACGAGGTGGCGGGTCGCGGGGTCACGGTCGTCCGGAGCGCCGGGATCGACGAGCTGCGCTCGAGCTTCCGCGGCTCCGGGGTCGTCTCCCTGGCGGGTCACACGAGGCTCGTACCGCTGTGCGACTCCGACGTGGAGGACCCGGACCGGCTCCAGCAGAGGATCCTGGCGGGCCGCGACCTGATCTCCTCCGCACTCAGGGCGGAGCTCCACTCCGCACTCGGAGACTCCCCGTGGCCCCGCGCGGAGCTTCTCGCCGCCCTGGCGAGCCTGTCGGAGCGGGCGCACCGGGCCCTCGGCGAGGAGCATCCGTTCGCGACGGGCGGAATGCCGGCCACCGGCGGGAGCGTGCCGGTCGAACATCTCAACCGCGTGACGCTGGAGACCACCTACGGCGACGCCGTGCGGGCGTCCGAGGTGGTGGAGCTCCGGGACGGCCTGCACCCCCTGTCGTCCTTCATCGAGGCGATCTCCGACGACTGGAGCGGCGTGCTCGACCTGACCCTGTGCAACTCGGCGGTTCTGGCGCCCTGGATCAAGCGGCACCGGCGCCGCTGTCTCGTCGTGGCGAATCGTGGATCCGCCTCCCTGGACGTGCGCCTGGCGAGATACCACGTCACCATCAAGAGCCTCGATCGCGAGCCGCGGCCCTTCGTGGAAACTCTGGGCCGGGTCCATCGCACGCTCACGGAGAGAGGTGAATCATGAGTCTTTCGGATGTGCTGGCCCGATACCGTGACGTCGAGCACGCCCCACTGGGAGGGGACGAGCGGCGCCGCCTGTCGGACGAAGAGCGCGCGGCGCTCCGCGCCGACCTGGAAAGGATCGAACGCACCAACGGCCGCATCGTGTGGATCGCGGTCGGTCTCTTGCTCGCGCTGTTCGTCGCGTGGTGGGGCGTCGTCTTCATGGGGGAGGGTGACGCGGGCAGGGCCCAGCTTGCGTCGGGCGCGTTCGGTCTCTCCGCCGCGGGGTGCGTGCGATGGCTCCTGCGCGTCTGGCGCGAGAAGTCGAGCGCCGCCCTGTTGCTCCGCCTGGCCGTGGACCTCGAGGGCGACTCGTTGGCGACCGTGATCAACGTCCTCGCCGACCGCTCCCGCGCCTGAGCGCTATACTCCGGCCGATCCAGCGGAGACGCGAGGAGCTCATGAGCAAGGTCGTGGTGGTCGGTTCCCTGAACCAGGACGTGGTGGTGAACGTCGAGGCGGCCCCCGGGCCGGGGGAGACGGTCCTCGGCCGGTCCCTCGACTTCTTCCAGGGGGGCAAGGGAGCCAACCAGGCGGTCGCCGCTCGGAAGTCGGGTGCCCGCACCGTGTTCGTGGGGCGGGTCGGGGGCGACGACTTCGGGCGGTCCCTGAAGCACGATCTCGCCGAGTCGGGCATCGAGACGCGGATCGCCGTGGACCCGGACGCCCCGACCGGTACCGCCGTGATCCTCGTGGACCGGAACGGAGAGAACCGCATCGCGGTGGTGCTC
>JASFUL010000431.1:0-5115 GCA_050050315.1 Gemmatimonadota bacterium | reverse complement strand
TGGTCCCAGCGGTCGTCCCGGTCGTCCCAGTCCTCGTGGTCGCAGCTGCGCGGCGAGCGGCGTCCGTACACGGCGCACACCACGACGTCGTCCCCCTCGTCCAGGACCAGGATCTCGACCTCGTCGAAGTCGTCCCGGTCGCCCCGCTTCGTCGCGACGACCTCGGCGGTGGAGCCGTCGGCCCGCGTCGCCCGCACGTCGCCCGAGATGCCCCGCACCTCCAGCGTGGTCCCCGCCGCCATGGCGTCGCTCCAGCGGAGCGTCCGGTCCTGCCCCGCCAGGTCGCCGGCGGTGGTCGCCCAGAGCACCGCGGCCACCGCCGCGGCACCGATTCCCATCGTCCCTCGTCCCATCGTCTGCCTCCGTGGTTCCGCCGTCCCGGCCTCGCCCGTGACCCGGACGGGCTCCTGGCTCCGCTCCCGCGTGATGCCCTACGTTGAGACGCCACGGACGGGTTCGAGGTTGGAGACGGGGCGCCCCCGAGGAGGGCCCGATGATCGAGCGGATCGAGGTCGAGACGCGGGGAAAGGGGCTCTACGAGATCACGGCGCGCGTGGGCGACGTCGTGTCGGCGAGCGGGGTGGAGGAAGGGCTGTGCACCGTGATGATCCAGCATACCTCCGCCAGCCTGACCATCCAGGAGAACGCCGACCCCTCCGCCGCCCGCGACCTCCAGGACTGGCTGGACCGCCACGTGCCCGAGGACGATCCCCACTTCACCCACACGGCCGAGGGGCCCGACGACATGCCGGCCCACATCAAGGCCGCCCTCACCGCCACGACCCTCTCCATCCCCGTGGTGGGGGGACGGCTCGCCCTCGGCACCTGGCAGGGCATCCACGTCTGGGAGCACCGGCGACGGCGGGCCGTCCGGCGGTGCGTCGTCCACGTCGGCAACTGACGGTCGCCGGCGGCGTATGTTGGCCCCGCCGGGGACACCCGACGCCGCGGCGCGTCGAGGTTCGAGACGCATCGCATCCACCACCACCCCAGGAGACCCCAGCATGGACGGAGCTGCGCTGATTCCCGAGTTCGACCACGAGTTCGCCCAGACCCGCCGCAGCCTCGAGCGCGCGCCCGCAGACCGGTGGGACTGGAAGCCCCACGAGAAGTCGTACAGCCTGGGACGGCTCGTCTCCCACCTGGCGGAGCTCCCCACGTGGACGGGCGCCACGCTCGACGTGGACGTCTTCGAGATGGACCCCTCGTGGGAGCCCTTCCACGCCCCGACGCCGGAGGAGGCCCTGGCGGCGTTCGACGAGAACCTGGCCCGGGCCCGGGAGGCCCTCGCCTCCGCGTCGGCGGAGAAGCTCGCGGAGACGTGGTCGTTCAAGGACGGCGACGAGACCCTGATGAGCATGCCCAAGGGCGCCGTGGTCCGGAGCTTCATCCTGAACCACAACGTCCACCACCGGGCCCAGCTCGGCGTCTACCTCCGCCTGCTCGACGTGCCCGTTCCGGCCATCTACGGCCCCTCGGCCGACGAGGAGGGCTGAGCGCCCCGGCGTCCCGGCGTCATTGACGCCACGGGCCGGCGAGGCGGGTGGGCGGCGACGCCACGGACCGGAGCGTCACCAGACGGATCGCGTCCGAGCCCCGACTCCACGAGAAGGGCATGATCCCCGCGTCCA
Organism: Gemmatimonadota bacterium; assembly: GCA_050050315.1. GTDB lineage: Bacteria > Gemmatimonadota > Gemmatimonadetes > Longimicrobiales > Gaopeijiaceae > JASFUL01. The sequence continues at coordinate 3,484 of JASFUL010000431.1, read as the reverse complement.
CGAAGCGGTCGGTGTCGTCGTGCGTCAGCGCCACCTCGGTGCACGGGGTGGCGCGGGGCTCGCCGTCCGCCTGGTGGATGTGCAGCGGGAGACTCCGGACCTCGGGGTCCAGGGCGCCCAGGAGGTCCGGGCCGGCCTGATCGAAGGCGCGTGCGAGGATGAGCGCGACCGGGAGCGCCGCGTCTCCCCACAGGTAGTCGTCGCGCGTCGGCGTGCCCGGGATCTCCTCCAGCTCCAGCGCGTCGCAGGGCTCCCCCTCCTTCCCGTAGGGGAGCCGTAGCAGGAAGCGGGGGAGGGCGAGCGTCACGGACGAGGCCTCGGGCTCGCCCCGGAGCGCGGTCCACAGCCGGTCCGGCTCGCCCCAGGCGCTCCGGTCGCCGGCCCGGGACAGCTCGGAGAGGCCCGCCAGGCCCGCCTCCGCCCCGGCCACCAGCGCCGTTCCGGACGCCGCGGCCAGGCGCGCCATGCCCCGCAGGAGGACCAGCTCCTCGGGGCTGGAGCCGACGTCCCAGAGCGCCGCCACGACGCTCCAGGGCTCGCCCCGGCGGCCGCGGTCCAGGAGCTCCCGGAACGCACCGAGGCCCTCTTCGGAGGCCAGCTCCGCCCGGGTGGCGTCCACCAGGTGGATCGTCAGGCGGGGACCCGTGTCCAGCCGGCGAACCAGGAAGTCCACGCCCCGCCACAGCGCCTCGAGGCGGCGGAAGGCCGGGTCGCGCAGGACCGCGCGCATCCCCTCGGCCAGCAGTTCCTCCACGTGGGCCTCGACCCGTACCTGTTCGGCGTCGGGCTCCTCCACCAGGTGGGGCTCGACGAGCTGGTCCACCCACCGCCGCAGCGGATCGCGCGCGCCGGCCCCGCCTCCGCCCTCGTCGGGGGTGGCCTGTTCGTCCACGATGCGGTCGAGCACGCTGCCCGAGAGCATGTCCTGCACCGGCGCGTCGGGTGCCGCGGGTCGGCGGGGGGGAGGACGCTCGCCAGCCGCCTCGCCACCCGCCACCTCGCGGATGGCGCGGAAGAGGGGCACGCGCTCGAGGAGCCGGTCGGGGTGGAAGTCCTCCAGCTCACGGAAGCTCACCTCGACGCCGCCTTCGGCGACCGCCCCGCCGATGCGGATGGTGGGGGCGAAACGGGCGAGCACGTCGTCCACCTCGTCCCGATCCACGTGCACGGCCTGGAGGGCGCCCGGAGACCCGGGACCTCTGCGCCCCCGGAAGTCCGCCAGCAGGGCGACGTGGAAGTTCCTCTCCTCGATGGGACGGGGGGCGGGACGGGTCGCGCCCGGGTCGACGTCCAGGCGGATGTCGGTCTGGTGACGCTTGGGCATGGAAGCTCCACGTTGAGGGGGTCCGCGCGCTCGGCCGGGCGACTCGGTGGGACGCGCCGGGGTTCCCCGACGGGTCCCCGGGCGCGCCGGCTCAGTGCGTCAGGCCGTAGGTGATGTCGTTCACGCCGAGGCGACCGGCGTCGTTCGTCGGGTCCACGGGGCACCACCCCCGCGGAGACCACTCCCAGTATTCTGCCGGATCGGAGCCGTGGTTGGCCAGTGCCATCCCCCGACCCCCACGAGGAGCCGTCTCATGCGCCGGCTCCCGGTCCGATCCACCCGCTTCGCCGGACCCCGGCCTTGTCGGAGCCGGCGGTCACGCGAGCGCTCCAGCCCTCGCGTCCCGGCCGCACGACCCACGACACCGCGTGGGAGCGCTCCGTCGCCGCCCGCAGGTACGGGTTGGAGCCGGCCAGGTGGGGCAGCGACCGTCGCGCCGTCCCGTCCACGACCTCGGCCCCGCGGAGCTCCAGGGTCGCCCACGGGGGGCGCACCACCGGGTCCGTGACGGATCCGTCCGGGAGCTCCCGGCCGACGGCGCCGCGGTCCGTCACGCTGGTCGGCTGGAACCCGGTGTTCCGGACCGTCGCCTCGACCCGCCACGTGCCGTCGTCCAGCGGGGTCAGGGTGGGCTCGTCCAGCCCCAGCAGGGGGCCCTGCTCGGCGATGTAGAGGTACCAGGGCACCTGGAGCGCGAGCTCCTCCTCCAGGTGCTCGGCCGGGGGGTTCTGTCCCCAGAACTTCTCGTGCCATCCCCCGATCTCGACGGGTCCGAGCTGCGGGTGATCCCAGGCGATCCAGGGCGAGAAGTAGCGCCCTCCCAGCTCCTCGTCGTCGTACCGGTGCTCCTCGGCCGGCGAGATCTCGCCGTCGCCGTCGTAGTCGGGGACCCACGCCTCGGGACCCGGAACGAACTCGGGCACCCACCCGATCACCCCCTGGTCCCAGTAGCCCCACGAGATGAGCGTCCCGTACCGGTGCTCGGTGGGGTGCGTGGCGCTGGGTCGGACCGGCCGGCCGGTGGTCCGCGTGTACTCCTCGCCCAGGTGCTCGATGAGGCGCAGGTCGATCTCGGGAAAGAGGGACGGGGCGGAGGCCGACGGCAACCGGTAGACGAAGCCTCCCGACGTGTGCCCGTGGAGGATCGCGGTGACGTTCGGGTGGCCGTCGATGAACTCCACGGCGGCCCGGGTCTCGGGCTCCGACAGGGGATACGGCCCGGCGCCGGGCTGGAGGTGCTCGCGCTCCCAGTTGCGGGGGAAGTTCCGGTTCATGTCGATGCCGCCGATCCCGTCCTCGTTGATCCGGCCGTCGCCGTCCTCGTCGACGCCCTCCCGCAGCAGCGCGTACCGCCGCCCGTCGCGCTCGTGGTCGGGGTCACGGTGCAGGATGCGCGGATCGTCGGGGTCGAGGACCCAGTCGCCGTCGGGGTCGGGGACCCGCATGCGCGTGATCCAGCCGTCGCCGTCCAGGTCGGTCGGCGGGTCCTCGTCGGCCCGGCCGTCCTCGTCCTCGTCCCAGGGGCGGGGGGTGCTGCGGAGCCACTGGTCCTCGGTGAGGGCCAGGTCGGACCCGTCGGGGTTGAACTTGGGCCGCACGTAGACCGCCCGGTTGTCGAGGAGCGCGGTCACGCGCTCGTCCTGGCCGTACCGGTCCAGGAGGTACCAGAGGAAGTGCGTGGCCACGGCCGAGCCGGGTAGCTCTCCGGCGTGGATGCCTCCGTCGACGTAGAGCGCGGGCTTCTCGGACGCCGGTCCGGTGGCCTCGTTCGTGATCTCCATGACCATGAGCGGCTTCCCGGCCCGGGTCCGGCCGATGGAGTACAGCTCGGTGAGCCCGGGGTGCAGGTCGTGGAGCTCCGAGAGGATCCGGTCCGTCTGGGCCGAGGTGTAGAAACGGTCCCACGCCACCGACCCGTCGTCGGCGACCAGCCCGCCGGCCCGCACCGCATCCCCCTTTCCCCGGACCCACCGGTCGTACCACTGGAGGTAGCGGCGGTGACGGTCGATCCGGTACGCCGGCGGCCCGATCCCGTGGGGCTGCCCCGGGTAGACCACGAGCTCCGTCGGGACGCCCAGGCGCCGGAGCGCCTGGTAGAGCTGCTCGGAGTTCAGGATCGGGACGTTCCAGTCGTCCTCGCCCCCCATGACGAGCGTCGGC
>JASFUL010000430.1:0-5135 GCA_050050315.1 Gemmatimonadota bacterium | reverse complement strand
CTCCACGGCGGCCGTGCGCTCGTACGAGCCGAACGGGCCCAGGTGCACGAGCGTGCCCGTGATCCGCACCGGCTCGCCCGCCTGGGGCCCGGTGTAGCCGCCCACCTCCATGTCGAACGGCTCGCCCGGCGCCGCGCCCCCGTCCGCCAGCGCGGCCAGCGCCCGCTCGTCGGTCAGCGCGGCGTAGTACACGCCCCCGACGTCCTGCTCCAGGAGCTCCCGCAGGATCCAGGTGGCGTCGCCCGGCCGGTCGGAGTAGTCGGCCAGCACCGCCGGCGCGGCGCCCCGGGCGACGGCCTCCTTCGCCCGCCGCACGGCCTCGTCCGGCATGGGGAAGTCCCCGTGGGCGAAGCGGTCCCGGACGCGCCAGATGAAGTCGGCCATGTCGTCGGCGATCTCGTCCGCCAGCGCCTGGTCGCCGTTCGTCATGACGTGGACCGTCGCGCCGACGTCGGGCACGTCGGACCAGGGGTACCCGTAGAACACGCTCACGTACGCGTCGTCCTCCCGGGCCTCCCAACGCCTGGCCCGCTCCATGATGTCCATCGAGGGCGACTGCCCCGTCCACTGGAGCACCGTGGCCGTGATGACCGGAGGCTTGCGGCTGGCCGTGGTCGGCTCGTAGGCGCCGCGCATCACGTTCCGGAGGTAGCGGGCCGCGCGCTCGCCCTGGATGTAGGCGTCGTAGTGGGGGTAGCGCTTCGTCACGAAGGCCCCGTCGGCCCAGCGCATGAACTCGCCGTCCTCGTTGCCGTGCAGGTCGAAGGTCCCGACGATCGGCACGTCGTCTCCGACCACCTCCCGCACGCGCCGCGCGATCTCGGCCTCGGGTCGGGGGACGTCGCGGACCGCCATGGCGCCGTGGAGCGCCAGGTAGACGCCGTCGAAGGGTCCCTTCGCCTCGAGGTCCTCGGTGATGAGGCCCATGAAGTGCTCGAAGCTCTCCTTCGTGTTCCAGCTCCGAGACGAGCCGCCGAACACCTCCCAGGGCGAGCGGATGCCCACGAGCTCGACGTCGCCGAGCTCTCCGGCCCGGTCCACGAAGCCCCGGATGTAGCCGCCGGCCTCCAGCACGTCGTCCCCCTCGAGAACGGGCCGCAAACGGGTCCAGTCGTCGACGTCGGTGTCGCCCCCGGGGCAGAACGTGCACGTCTCGTGCTGGTAGCGGATCACGGCCACGCGCCACGGGGCCGTCCCCTGCCCGGAGGGGGCCGGCCGGGCGGCGGGGCCCTGGGCGTCCGAGGGTACGAACGTCCCCGGGAGGATCGCCGCTCCCGCGGCGGCCAGGGCGGCGAGGACCAGGATCCAGGCGGCGGTTCCTTTCATGACGCTCCTCCCACGCTTCCGAGGGGCTCGAAGCGGGCGGTGAAGTGGCGCAGCACCGGGGCCTGGTGGGTGAACCGGAAGCCCCGTACGCCCTCCCGGCGCCTCCACACCTCCACCACGACCTCGGCGACGTAGTCGACGTGGCTCTGGGTATAGACCCGACGGGGGATCGCCAGCCGCACCAGCTCCTGCATGGCCGGGGTCTCCTCGCCCGTCTCCGGGTCCCGACGGCCGAACATGACCGTCCCGATCTCCACCCCGCGCACGCCCCCCTCCACGTACAGCTCGGCCACCAGCGCCTGGCCCGGGAGCTCCAGCGGCTCGATGTGGGGGAAGAAGGTCGCGGCGTCCACGTATACGGCGTGCCCGCCCGGGGGCTGGACGAGGGGCACGCCCTCCGAGGCCACGTGCTCGGCCAGGTAGCGCACCGAGGCCAGGCGGTACTGCAGGTAGTCCTCGTGGACCACCTCCTGGAGGCCCACGGCGATGGCGTTCAGGTCGCGTCCCGCGAGGCCCCCGTACGTGGGGAAGCCCTCGGTCAGGATCAGCAGGTCCCGCTCCTGCTCGGCCAGCCGGTCGTCGTTCGTGGCCAGGATCCCGCCGATGTTGGCCAGCCCGTCCTTCTTGGCCGAGAACGTGCACCCGTCGGCCAGCGAGAACATCTCCCGCACGATCTCCCGGACCGAGTGGTCGGCGAACCCCTCCTCACGGAGCTTGATCAGGTAGGCGTTCTCCGCGAAGCGGCACGCGTCGATGTAGAAGGGGATCCCGTGACTCCGGCAGACCTCGCTCACGGCGCGCAGGTTCGCCATGGAGACCGGCTGTCCCCCGCCCGAGTTGTTGGTGACCGTGACCATGCAGAGGGGGATGCTGTCGGTGCCCACCTCGTCGATGAGCCGCCCCAGGGCGGCGACGTCCATGTTGCCCTTGAAGGGTGGGGTCGGATCGTGGGGGTCGGCCGCCTCCGGGCAGGGCAGGTCGACCGCCCGGGCACGCTGCGCCTCGATGTTGGCGCGCGTGGTGTCGAAGTGCGTGTTGTTCGGCACGACGTCTCCCGGCGAGCACACGGTGCTGAAGAGGATCCGCTCCGCCGCCCGCCCCTGGTGCGTGGGGATGATGTGCCGGAACCCGAACAGGTCGCGGGCCGCCTCCTCGAAGCGGTAGTACGAGCGGCTCCCCGCGTACGCCTCGTCGCCCTCCATGACCGCCGCCCACTGGGCCGCGCTCATGGCCGACGTCCCGCTGTCCGTGAGGAGGTCGATCAGGACGTCGTCGGAGTGGAGGCGGAAAACGTTGTAGCCCGCGTCCACGAGCGCCTCCAGCCGCTCCCCGCGCGTGGTCATCCGGATGGGCTCGACGGACTTGATCTTGAACGGCTCGATGACCGTACGCACGGGGCCTCCCGGGTGCGGGTGTTCCTCCCTCCCCTCGTCGCACCGTAAAGGTGGGGGCCGGGCCGGGGCGGGGCCAGCGAGGCGGCCACCTCGTCGGCCCCGCCGTCTCGGCGCGATCCGTGTGTGAGCTCCCTACGCCGCGGTGTCCGGGGCCCGGGACCCTTCGGCCGTCCCGTCGCCTCCGCCCTCGCCGAAGAGGTGGACGTCCCGCTGGGGGTAGGGGATGCTGCAGCCGGCGGCCTCGAGCCGCTCCTTGAGCGCCCGCAGGAGGTCGAAGCGGGCCGGCCAGTACTCCCCCGTGCTCACCCACGGCCGGACCACGAGGTTGACCGACGAGTCGGCCATCTCGCTCACCGCGACCGTGGGCGCAGGCTCCTCGAGGACCCGCTCATCCCCGGAGAGGACCTGGTGCACCGTCTCGATGGCGACCCCGAGGTCGTCGTCGTACGAGACGCCCACGACCAGGTCGATCCGCCGGGTCTCGTTGGCGGTGAGGTTCTTGATCGTCTTTCCGGAGATCTCGTTGTTCGGCACGATGATCCGGACGTTGTCCCCCGTGGTCATGTGGCAGAAGAACAGCCCCAGCTCGGTCACCTTCCCCACGTTGCCGGCGATCTCCACCACGTCGCCGACCCGGAACGGGCGGAAGGTCAGGAGCAGGACCCCCGAGGCGAAGTTCGACAGCGTGCCCTGGAAGGCCAGGGCGACGGCCAGCCCCACGGCGCCGAAGATGGCCACGGCCGGCGCCAGCGGCACCCCCAGCACGGAGGCGGCGGCGATGACCGCGATCAACAGGATGCCCACGTAGGCCATCCCGCCGAAGAAGGAGGCCAGCGTGTCGTCGATGGGGCTCCGGCGCACGGCCGCCGCGAGCCTCTTGCGTGCCCACCGGCCGATCATCCATCCGGCGAGCAGGACGAGGACGGCGCCCACGAGGTCGATGCCCTTGTCGAGCACGTAGGCCTGGATGCCCTGCCAGAGTGATTCCACGTTCACGGCCAGGTCTTGCACGGTCTGCTCCTCGAAGGGGGCTCGGGTCCCCGGCGCGGTGGGCCGGTTGGGAGGGTACCATTCTCGAAACGGAGCGGATGGAGGGCAACCGCCCCGGCGGCCCGGTCTCCGCGTCGCCCGTGGGGACCGAGTCGGCGGCGTGCCCCTGCCCACTCTCCCGGCCGAACGTGCCGATCCGGCGGGGGGGCGCGAGGGGACGGCCCGTCGGTCACGGGCCCACGATCGTCTCGATCCCGACCCCGTACGCCAGCGGGTCCCGACCGACGGCCCGGCGGGCACCCGTGGTGAAGCCGGTGGCCGAGAAGACGACGCGCAGCCTGCCCTCGCGGCCGAAGCCGTAGCGGGTCTCCCGGAGCTGGCGGCCCACGTCGGAGAAGGCGTCGGCGTCGACCGGATCCCCCCGCCACCGGCACGCGCCGTAGACGATGGCGCCGTTGCGGAGGGTGCCCGCCACGGGGAGGTCGTAGCCCGGCCCCCACAGCCCGCCCGCCAGACGGGCCCGCTCGGGCAGCGCCTCGTCTCCGTGCCGGACGAGCCACTCCCGGCAGGCCCGGGGGAAGACACGCGCCACGTGCCCGTCCAGCCCCGGTGAGATCCACCGCTCCCACGGGTCCGGCGGGGCCAGCAGCGTGACCTGGCCGAGCACCGGGAGGACGAAGCGGTACCAGAACGCGAGGAAGGGGTCCGCCGGCTCGTAGCGCCGGTTCCGGCTCCTCTCGCCCGCGTCCAGCGAACGGCGCACGTCGACCAGCCCGAGGGACTCGAGCCTGCCGACGTACGGGGCCATCTGGCTGCCGGTCTCGAAGTCGGGGCACGCCGCGCGCAGGCCGCCCCAGTCCGTCCGCCCGGCCGCCAGCGCCCCGAGCAGGCTCGCGTAGCGTGGCAGGCTCTGGACGTCGCCCTCCAGCGCCCGGAGGCCCGCCTCGAGGAGCGGCGCCCCGGGGGCGAAGAGGAGCCGTTCGACGTTCGTGGCGAGACCGACGCCCGGATCCAGGTGTCGGACGCGCTCCGGCAGGCCTCCGAAGATGGCCCACGTGCGGAGGCGGTCACGCGGCGAGTACCCGGGCACCCGCGCCGTCACCTCCCGGAGGGACAGGCCCCCGAGCGTCAGCTCCAGCCCGGCGGCCGGTCGCAGCTCGGGGGCGGACCGCTCGAGCTCGCGCTCGAAGTGCGGCCCCCTGCCCGCGAGGACCAGGTGGACGGGAAGGGCGCGCGCGCGCAGCCGCGCCCAGAGCGCCTCGAGGAACCCCCCGAAAGCCCCCCGGGTCCCGAGGGGGAGGTGCGCGTCGTCGACCAGGATCACGGTCGTCCGCCGCGTCCGGTCCGCCTCGTCGGCGATCCCGTCGAAGAGGGTCGGCCAGTCGGGGAGAGGTGCCCCGTCGGGGCCGGGCCGCCCCAGCCGCC
>JASFUL010000429.1:0-5153 GCA_050050315.1 Gemmatimonadota bacterium | reverse complement strand
GTCGACGGCACCCTCACGGCCGAATCCCGGCTGGAGCTCCAGTCGACCTGCCGGATCAAGGGCGAGATCTTCGCTCGCCGTATGCAGCTCGAGGAGGGGGCCGTGCTCAACGGAAAGGTGAGCATGGGAGACAAGCCCTTCTCCGAGCCGCGCGCGCTGCCTCCCAAGGCCGCGTCGGCGAGCAAGGTCGACTCCGACCGGCCCAGCGGGTCCGGCGGCTCCGGCCCGGGGTCCAGCAAGGACTTCGGGAAGAGCTCCGAACCCGGGAAGGGCCCCGGCGAGACTTCCGACAAGCTGTCCGGGAAGGGTTCGGGCAAGTCCTGAGGCCACCCCCCCGCCCGGCCCGGTTCTCCACGATTGTGGAAAACCGGGCCCGGCCCCCGTATCAACTCGTCCATAGCGAGTTTTCCACAACGACGGGGGCCTGGAATCTCGCAGGAAGGGCTGGGTTATCCACACCGCCTCGGAGCCCTCCCCGAAGGCCGACCGAAGTCCGCCGTAGCCCTTGATGACTGACCCGTGGAACTAGAATCCGTCCTCCAATACCTCGACGAGTACCTCGGCGTCGCGGACCATCCGGACTACCCCACCGCCCTCAACGGCCTGCAGGTGCAAGGTCCGGATCGCGTGGAGCACGTATGTGTCGCCGTGGACGCGTCGGAAGAGACCATCCGGGCGGCGGCCGCCGCCGAGGCCGACCTCCTTCTGGTACACCACGGCCTCTTCTGGAGCGGACTCCGTCGGCTCACGGGGCGGCGGTTCAGGAAGGTCGCGGCACTGGTCCGGGGGGAGGTCGGTCTCTACAGCGTGCACCTGCCCCTCGACGCCCATCCGGACGTGGGGAACTGCGCGTTGCTGGCCCGGGCCCTCGGCCTCGAGGCCTCGGAGCGCTTCGGTGAGTACGAGGGTGCGCCCATCGGCTGGTGTGGCTCGTGGGCCGACGGAGAGGGGGCTCGCGCCCGGAGCGAGCTGGAGGGCCGGCTGGCCGAGGTCGTGGACGGTCCGGTCCGTCTCCTCGCCGGTGGGCCGCCCCGCGTCGAGCGGGTCGGCGTCGTCACGGGCGGCGGCGGCTCGTTCATCGAGGACGCGGCCCGAGCGGGGCTGGACACCCTCGTGACGGGCGAGGGCTCGCACCACACGTACGTCGATGCCATGGAGCTCGGCGTCAACGTCCTGTACGGCGGACACTACGCGACGGAGACGTTCGGCGTCAGGGCGCTGGCCGACCACCTGGCCGGACGGTTCGGCCTGAGGTGGACGTTCCTGGACTTCCCAAGCGGCCTGTAGCGAGCCAGCCCGCGCCGAAACGGGTCACCGGCGGGCGTCGCCGGCCCTCGAACGGTCCCCGGTCGCCCGGACCTCGTACCTCTTCTCCCCGTTCGGCCGGGCGTCCGGATTGGCCAGGCGGCATCCCGCTCGGGGCCGTCCGGCCGGTCGCCGGAGCCCCCCGGGGACGATGTTGCCGCCTCGTCTCGGCGGACGTTAGGATCGACCCGGGAGAGTCCTCGATCCGCCCGGGAGGCACCATGCGCCGGATGCTCACCACGCTCGTGCTCGCCACCCTCGCCGCGCCGGCGGCCGTCGCTCCCTTCGCCCCGGGGGACGCGACCCTCGAGGCCCAGGGCGTCCCCACGCCGGAGGCGTACTTCGGATTCCCCATGGGCGCCGACCGTCGCCTCGCCGACTGGCACGAGCTCACCGGATACTACGAGGAGCTCGCCCGCTCCAGCCCGCGGGTCGTGGTGGACACCCTCGGCTCGACGACCGCGGGGCTTCCGTTCGTCATGGTGACCGTGACCAGCGCGGCCAACCAGGCCCGGCTGGACGAGCTCCACGAGATCCAGATGAAGCTGGCCGACCCGCGCACGATCTCGGGCCCCGGCGAGCTGGAGCGCCTCCTCGACCAGGGCCGCACCGTGGTCCTGATCACCCACTCGATCCACGCCACGGAGGTCGGGGGCGCCCAGATGGCCGCGCGGCTCCTCTGGCGCCTGGCGTCCTCGGACGACCCGGCCATCCGGGAGATCCTCGACGGGGTCATCCTGCTGGACATCCCCTCGCTGAACCCCGACGGGGCCCAGTGGGTCGTCGACTGGTACCGGGAGCACGTGGGCACGGAGTACGAGGGAGCCCCCCTGCCGTGGCTCTACCAGTTCTACGTGGGTCACGACAACAACCGGGACTGGTACGCCTTCACGCAGGTCGAGACCCAGCTCACCATCGACGGGGCCCACAACGCCTGGCATCCCCAGATCGTCCACGACATCCACCAGATGGGGAGCTCCGGCGCGCGCATCTTCTTTCCGCCGTACATCGATCCGTGGGAGCCGAACATCGACCCGGCCCTCACCAGCGCGGTGAGCCAGCTGGGGACCTGGATGGCGGCCGAGCTCGTGGCCCAGGGCAAGAAGGGAGTGGTGGTCGACGCCATTTACGACGCGTTCACCCCGGCCCGGGCGTACCAGCACTACCACGCCGGGGCGCGCATCCTCTCCGAGACGGCCTCGGCACGGCAGGCCACGCCGGTCCAGGTGGACCCGGCCGACCTCGAGGGGCGCAGGGGGTACGACGCCACCACTCCGTCCTGGAACTTCCCCCTCCCGTGGGAGGGGGGCGAGTGGGGCCTTCCCGACATCGTCGACTACATGGAGGCCGGCGCCCTGGCCCTCCTGACCAACGCCGCACGGAACCGCCGCTACTGGCTCGAGAACTTCCACGGCATCGGTCGGCGCGCGGTGGCCGGATGGGCCGCCTGGCCCGCGGCCTGGGTGATCCCGGCCAGCCCCGAGAACCTCGCCCGGCGGACCGGCCTGGACTACGTGATCCGGATCCTCGCCATGGGTGACGTGGAGGTGCGACGGGCCCGCGAGGCGTTCACGGCGGGAGGCGAGCGATTCCCCGCCGGGAGCTGGGTGGTCCCCATGCGCCAACCGTACGCCGCGTTCGCCCAGACGATGCTCGAGCGCCAGGACTACCCCGACCTCCGGGAGTATCCCGGCGGGCCGCCCCTGCGACCGTACGACGTGACGGCCCACACCCTGCCGCTCCTGGCGGGAATCGACGCCGTCCCGGTGGACGAGCCCGTTCCGGCCCCCCTGGGAGATCCCGTCGCCCCGCCCGACTTCGACTTCCGGTTGCCCGAGGCGCTGGCCGGCGACGAAGCGCCCAGGATCGGCATGTACAAGTCCTGGCGGGAGCCGATGGAGGCGGGGTGGACGCGTTGGGTCTTCGACCGCCACGGTGTGGTCTACGACACGCTCCACGACGCGGACGTCCGGGCCGGATCGCTGGGAGAGTCGTACGACGTCATCCTCCTCCAGAGCCAGGACCCCGAGTCCATCGTCGAGGGGTTCGACCCCGACGAGATGCCCGCGGAGTTCGCCGGGGGGCTGGGCGAGGAGGGACTGCGGGCGCTCCGCTCCTTCGTCCGAAGCGGGGGGCGCCTGGTGGCCGTGGAGGAGGCCGCGGATCTCGTGGTCGAGATGTTCGATCTCGCCGTGGGCAACGCCGTCGAGCGCCTGCCGACGGACGAGTTCTACGTGCCGGGCTCCATCGTGCGGATCGACCTGATGGATCCGGAGGAGGAGCAGGCCACGGGCGAGGAGCTCCACGGGTGGTACTGGCGGAGCAGTCGGGCGTTCGAGGTCCGGGACCCCACCGTCCGGACCCTCGCCCGCTACGGTCAGGGCAATCCCGTGGCCTCCGGGTGGATCCTGGGTCCCGAGTACCTCGCCGGCCGGCCGGCGCTCGTGACGGCCCGGGTGGGCCGGGGCTCCGTCGTGCTCTTCGGGTTCCAGCCGAACTACCGGGCCCAGACCGTCGCGACGTGGCCCCTCCTGTTCGACGCGCTGTCGGTGCCGCGCCGGGGCGGATGAGGCCGTATCCAGGGGTCCCGGGGGCCTCGTCGGTCGAGCCCCCGGGGGCCGCCGCGCTTCCCGTCGGACCGGATCACCCCCACCTTTGACGGTCCCGACGGGGACGATGGGCGCCCGTGACCGGGTCCACCGGGCGGAGCGCGCCCGCTCTCCCCGTCCTGGATCGGGAAGCGACGAGCGAGAAGAGGACCAGGCATGGCAGCGAAGAAGTGTCCGGCGTGCGGAAAGGCGGCGGAGGGGAAGTTCTGCTCGTGGTGCGGAGCGTCGCTCGCAGAGCGGCACTGCACCCAGTGTGGTACCCCGGCCGAGCCGGGGGCCCGCTTCTGCAACGCCTGCGGGTCTCCCCTGGGGGCCACCCCGGCGGCCGGCGCGGCCCCCGGGGCCCGGGCCAGGGGCGGAGGAGGCACCCCGGGCACCCGGGTGTCCGCGAAGAAGGAGCGGGGCGGCGCCTCGGAGGGGGACACCTCGACCTCGCCGGTGGTCTGGGGCGTTGCCGGTATGCTGATGGTGGCGCTGATCCTGGCGGTGGCGCTTCCGGCGGTGCAGTCGGCGCGCGAGGCGTCGGGAACGCCTGCCGCGCCCGCGGGGGCGGGGCCGGCGGGGGGCACCGGTGCGGTGGACCTGGCCAGCATGACGCCTCGGCAGGCCGCCGACCAGCTGTACGACCGCATCATGCGGACCTCCTCGGCGGGCGACTCGGCCGGCGCCGCCTTCTTCCTCCCCATGGCCATGCAGGCGTACGATCGCGCGCGACCCTTGGACGCGGACGGTCTCTTCCACCTCTCGCTCCTCCAACGGATGGCCGGCGATCCCGAGGCCGGGCTCGCGACCGCGCGGGAGGGACTGGCGGTTCAGCCCAACCACCTCCTGGTCCTCGCGACGGCGGCCGGGGCCGCGGCGGAGATGGGTGACACGGCCGCGGCGCAGGAGTACTACGACCAGCTCCTGGCCTCCTGGGACGAGGAGATGGGCAAGGGACTCCCGGAGTACGAGGCCCACGCCGGGATGATGCCCGAGATCCGACAGGACGCCGAGAGCTTCTCCGGTGGATGAGGCTGCCGACGTGAGCGGCCAGGGGAGGAACGACCGCGACCCGACCGCGGCGGCGGGGGACGGGACCGCGGAGGTCCGGGAAGGTGTGGAGCCCCCCGGGGAGACGAAGGGGGTGCGGTACCGACCGGGTCCGGACGAGCCGACGGCCCCGGGCGAGGGGCTCACCGAGGACGAGCGCTTCCTCGAGACCCAGCTCATCGAGGAGATCAAGGCGGATCCCTATTT
>JASFUL010000428.1:0-5156 GCA_050050315.1 Gemmatimonadota bacterium | reverse complement strand
ACGTGTCGCCGCCGTCCTCCGTCCGCCAGATCCCGCTGCCTTCGTAGTCGGACTCGTTGCGCGGGTCGTTCCACTTGAGGCGGGTGCGCTGCCAGGTCGCCGCGTAGAGGCGGTCCGGGGTGCGCGGGTCCATCACGAGATCGATGGCCCCCGTCTCGGCGTCGACGTACAGGACCTTCTCCCACGTCTCGCCCCCGTCGGTCGTGCGGAAGACCCCTCGTTCCTCGTTCGGCGTCCACTCGTGGCCCGACGCGGCGACCCAGACGATGTCCGGATCGGTCGGGTGGATGACGATGCGCGGGATCGTGTTGGTGTCGGTGAGCCCCATGTGGCGCCAGGTCTCCCCGCCGTCGACGGACTTGTAGACGCCGGCGCCCGCCATCGAGCTGCGGAAGATGTTGGCCTCGCCCGTCCCCACCCAGACGATGTCCTGGTTCGAGGGTGCGGCGGTCACGTCTCCGATGGAGGTCGAGGCCGCGTCCTCCAGGACGGGCTCCCAGGTGACGCCCTCGTTGTCGGTCCTCCACACGCCGCCGGACGCGCCGGCCACGTAGATCTCGTACGTCCGGCCGCGGGGCTCGAGGGCGTGGATGTCGGTCATGCGACCGCTGACGTTCGTCGGCCCGATGAACTGCCAGGGAAGGTGGCCGAACCGGGAGGCCTCCTCCATCGCCACGTGGGCCCTGTACATCTCGAGGCGCGTCCCGGGCGCCGTCGGACCCGGGACGTCGGTCGCCTGGCCGTGCGCCCCGGTCGCCGGTAGGGCGAGCCCCGTCAGGGCGAGGCAGAGGGTCGGGCGGAGCAGGACGCGGGGGACGAGGAACACGATTTCACCTCCGGATCGGAGACGGGATGGCGTCGGGTCACGCGGCCCCGGAGACGACCCGGAGCCGCCCGGATGGAACGTAGCCCCGGGGGCGCTTCCCGCAAACGCCCGCGCGCCCGGTCCCCCGCCCGCCGTCAGCCCCGGGCGTGCCAGGCCGCCAGCACCTCTGCTTCCCGCTCCGCGGAGATGCCCGCACGGAGCTCCCGTTGCCGCTCCGGGGGCCGTGAGAAGTGGAAGTCCAGCGTGGCCTGGGCGGTGTCCGCCAGGGGCCGGAACGTGAGCCCGCGCTCGACTTCGGGCGTCAGGTCGAAGCGAGCGAAGCCCTCCCGCCCGTCCCTGGGTGGCATCCAGACCGGCATGTGCGAGTAGGGCCGGATCCCCTGCTCGGAGAGAAAGTCGGCGTTCACCCATGTGAACGTGGTCTCGGCGGTCGTGACCGCCCGGATGCCGTACAGGAGCTCGGCCATCGGCCTCGGGGTGGCCGGACCGACCGCGTTGTAGACGCCCGTATGGCCGTCCTCGGCCATCCGGATCATCCACTCGGTGAGGTCGCGCACGTCGATGATCTGGACGGGGTCGGACGGGTCGCCGGGGGCCAGGACCTCCCCGCCTCGGTGGATCCGCACCGGCCAGTACGTGAAGCGGTCCGTCGGGTCGCCCGGTCCGATGATGAGGCCGGGCCGGAAGATGGTCACCCTGCCGGGCATCGCGTCCTGGGCCTCCCTCTCGCACAGCGCCTTGCGCAGGCCGTAGGGACGGTCTTCGGCCCCTGGCTCCACCCCGGCCGTCTCGTACGTCCAGGTGGGGGCATCGGCCGTCATGGGGATGCGGCTCGTGTCCGAGTAGGCGGAGCGGGACGAGACGTACAGGTACCGGTCGACCGAGTCCGCGAGCAGATTCGCGCTCAGCCGCACCCACTCGGGCGTGGAGGCGGAGTTGTCGATGACGACGTCCCAGGTGCGGCCCTCCAGGGCCTCGAGGTCTCCGTTCCGGTCGCCGATGAGCGTTTCGAGCCCGGGGAACATGTCGGGTGCCGTGCGCCCGCGGTTGAAGAGGGTCAGCTCGTGCCCCCGCTCACGGGCGTAGCGAACCTGCCAGGGTCCGATGAACCCGGTGCCGCCGAGGATCAGGATACGGAGCGGGGCGCCGGAGGGGCGCGAGGCGGCGGGCGTGGTCCGGCTGCGGGACCCGAGGCCGTCCTGCCCGGATCCCGGGGATCGCCCGGTGGCTCCCAGCGCGTGGGGGGACAGGCCCAGGCCCAGCGCCGCTCCGGCCAGGGCGGTGCCGCGGAGGAAATCTCTTCGGTCGGTCATCGTGTCTCCGGGAAGGGGTCGATCTCCAGAAGCTGGCGATCCGACCGGTGCGGACGCAAACTGTCTCTCGAAACCATCGGGCACGCCGTCCGCCGGCCACGTGAGAGGGGCTCCACGACCTTGGACCTTCCCGTCCGACTCCGTCCGGTGTCCGAGGGGGATCTCGACGCCTTCTTCGAGCACCAGCGCGACCCGGAGGCGCGCTTCATGGCCGCCTTCACTCGCGGTGATCCCGACGATCGCGACGCGTTCGTCGCCCGCTGGAAAGGACTGGTCGCCGACGATTCGGTGGCGGCGTGGACCGTTCTGGCCGGCGAGCGCGTGGCCGGCTCCATCGTCGCGTTCGAGCGGGACGGCGACCGGGAGGTCAGCTACTGGATCGGCCGGGAGTTCTGGGGCCGGGGGATCGCGACGGAGGCCCTGGGCGCCTGTCTCGAACGGGTGGCGGTCCGCCCCATCCACGCCCGAGCCGCCCGCGACAACGTGGCGTCGCTCCGCGTCCTCGAGAAGAACGGCTTTCAGCCCGTTCGAGTCGAGAGCGCCTTCGCCGATGCCAGGGGCCGGGCGATCGAGGAGGTCGTGCTGGAGCTCGTCGGGTAGGGGGACACCCTCCACACGGGCTTGTGGCGGCCTACTCCGCCCTCAACGCCCGCGAAGGGTCCAGGGACGCCGCGCGGCGGGCCGGCACGTAGACCGCGAGAGCGGCTACGCCCAGCAGGATCAGGGGCACGGCGACGAACGACACGGGGTCGAGGGCGTCCACCCCGTACAGGAGCCCCTCGACGAGCCGTGCGGCTCCCCCCGCCGCCGCCAGGCCGATCGCCGCGCCGATCAGGGCCAGGACCATCCCCTCTCTCAGCACCATGCCCACCACCCTGCGGCGGTCGGCGCCCAGGGCCACGCGGATCCCGAGCTCGCCTCGCCGCTGGGCCACCGAGTAGGCCATCACGCCGTAGATGCCGACGGCGGCGAGGAACAGACCCAGGAAGCCGAAGATGCCCAGCACGATCCCCCCGAGCCGGGCGGGGAGGAGCGCCAGCCCCAGGTGGTTCTCCATGGTGCGCACGTCGTACACGGGGAGATCCGGGTCGAGCTCGCGGATCAGGTTCCGGATCGGGTTCGTCAGCCCGGCGGGGTCGCCGTCGGTGCGGACGTGCAGGGTCATGGGGAAGGACCACGCGGCGGGCCAGTTGAAGTACATGTAGCTCAAGGGGTCCTCACCGAGACGCTGGTACTTCCCGGTCTCGGCCACGCCGATGACGGTCCAGTCCGTGGAGCCCGTGCTCACGGTCTTTCCGATCGCGGACTCGCCGGGCCAGAAGCGGTCCGCCATCCGCTGGTTCACGACCATCAGGTTCCGGTCCGTGTCGTCCGCCCGGAAGCTCCGCCCCTGGACGAGGTCGACGCCCATGGCCTCGAAGTACCCCGGTCCCGCCAGGTTGTAGTCGATGCTGCGGTTCTCGTCGGGGGCGAACTCGTAGCCGGGGATGCTCACCCCGTTCTGCTGGCTGGTCATCCCGAGGGGGACGACCTCGGCCACGCCCGCCGCGCGGACTCCCGGGAGGCCCTCGACCCGCTCGATGAGCGTTCTCCAGAACTGCTCGGCCTCGTCCCGCTCGTACCCCTCCAGCCCCGGGTCCACCGAGGCCAGGAGCAGGTTGTCGGCCTCGAAGCCCTTGTCGAGCTCGGTGGCACCCTGGAGGCTTCGGAGGAAGAGCCCGGAGCTGACGAGCAGGAGGAGGGACAGCGCCATCTGGGCGACGACCAGCCCCCGGGTCAGGCGTGAGCGGCTCCCGCTCCGGGACCCTTCGCTCCTGAGCGCGGAGACCGTCTCGGAACGCGATGCCTGGACCGCCGGCGCCATCCCGAAGAGGAGGCCGGCCGCCATGGCGACCCCGAGGGTGAAGAGCAGGACGGGGGTGTCCAGGGAGAAGCCGAAGGCCCAGGGCCCGTCCACCGGAGGCGTGATCCCGTTGAGCACGCGCACGGTCAGCCCGGCCAGCGCGAGCCCGGCCGCCCCGGAGACGAGGGCGAACAGGAGGCTCTCCGTCAGGAGCTGACGGACGAGCCGACCCCTGCGGGCGCCGAGGCTGAGCCGGATCCCCATCTCCTTCCGCCTCTCCCGGGCACGAGCGAGGAAGAGGTTGGCCACGTTCACGCAGGCGATCAGCAACAGGAGCCCCACCACGGCCATCATCACGGCGCTCATGCCCACCTGGGCGTTGCGGAACATGGGGTGCAGGCCAGCCTCGGACTGGGGGACCAGCGTGATGCCACCGACGTCGTCGTAGTCCTCGGGGAACTCGTCGATCAGGCGGGCGTGGAGGGCGTCCATGGCCTCCCGGGCCCGCTCCTCCGTCACTCCGTCCCGCAGGCGGGCGTGGACGGTCAGGAAGTTGCTGCCCCGGGCCTCCAGCCGATCGGTGCCCGGGATGACCTCCCGCTGCATGACCAGGGGGACGAAGGCCGGCACCGCCGCGACGGAGAGGGGGCCCTTGAAGTCGGCGGGAGCCACTCCCACCACCTCGAAGGGATGACCGTTGATCTGGACCGAGCGTCCGATCACCGACGGGTCGGCGCCGAAGCGGGACTCCCAGAAGCCGTGGCCCAGCACGACCACCGGATGGGCCCCCGGTCCCGTGTCCTCCTCCCCGGGGATGAACGCGCGTCCCACGGCGGGCTGGACCCCGAAGGTCTGGAAGAAGTTGGCGCTCACCATCATGCCCATGAGGCGCTCGCTCCGGCCCCCGGAGGAAAAGGAGAGGGGCTGGAACGACCAGGCGGCGACGCTCTCGAAGACGTCGTCGCCGCGATCGCGGAGATCGTGGTAGTGGGGGATGGAGTTGGAGCCGTAGATGAAGTCGCTCGTCCAGCGCCGGTAGAGCTGCACCAGCCGGTCGGGCTCCCGTACCCCGGGCAGGGGTCGGAGGAGGAGGCCGTGGACGGCGCTGAACGTTGCCGCGTTGAGGCCGATGCCGAGGGCGAGCGTCGTCACCGCGGCCAGGGTGAAGACCGGG
>JASFUL010000427.1:0-5165 GCA_050050315.1 Gemmatimonadota bacterium | reverse complement strand
CCGCACCAACCACAGGGGCTTCGAGTACGACTTGCGGGTGGACCGGGAGAGGGGGACGCTGCGGGCCACGAGGGAGCCCGGCGAGGAGATGCTGCCCCTCCTCCCGACGCTCGGCCTCCGCTGGGTCTTCTGACGTCGGGCCTTCGGCGCCGGCGCCTTGCTGCTGGCGGGGCCCGGAATCTACGGCGTGCTTTCCCGGACGGTGGCCGAGCGCAGGCCGGAGATCGGGATCCGCATGGCCCTCGGTGCGTCCCCCGGGACGTCGTCGCCGGGGTCGTACGGCGCATGCTCCTGCTCACCGCCGGCGGGATCACGGCGGGCCGGGGGCTCTCGCTGCTCTTCTCCAGCCTCGTGGGCTCCCTCCTCTTCCAGGTCGGCCCAGCCGACCCCGTCGCCCTCTCCGGCACGGCCGTCGGGCTCCCGGGGACGGCCGCCCTGGCCGCCGCCCTGCCGGCCCGCCGGGCCGCATCGGTCGACGCGTCGACGGTGTTGAAGGCCCAGTGAGTTGCGGGCCTGCGCGGCTCCGAGCCACCGGGGAGCCGGAGATCCTGCGACTCCCGATCCGTCAACGCCACGCGCCGGTGACGGCGACCTGGCCGTAGAACCAGGCCGCGGATCCGGCGCGCCCACCTTCCGCCTCGCGAGCGAACCCTCCGCGGAGGAGCGCCGCCCCACCGACGTCCAGCGTCACCGACCCGGGGATCGGGCGTCCGCGTACCCGCCATTCGATCTGGTGCCCGACGAAGCCGCCCGAGTCCCCCGTGGCGTCCCGGAGCCCGGCGGTCGTCCAGGCGTCCCGGTCCGACGCGAGCCAGTACGGGCGATAGTCGACCATGAGGTCCACCCGGGCGTGCGGTGCGGCCTCCAATCGGACGCCGGGCGAGCTGATGTTGCTCCGGGCGAAGGCGCCGTAGAAGCCGGTCGCGTTGAGCTCGAAGGCCCTCGCCCCGAAGAGCGGGTCGAAGCGGTCGTTGCGGCCGTCTCCGGGGTTCCGGTCACCGCTGGCGTAGTCGTATTGCAGGACCAGCCGGGGCGACCAGGCCCCCTGGATCCGATACCCGGCCGACGCGTGTCCGGCGAACGCCCGGTGCGAAAGGTCCCGCACGTCCGACGCCGACGACGAGGCGCGCGACGTACCCACCTGCAGCATCGCCTCGAGCTCGAAGTCGACGCGCCCGGGGGCGTCGCCACGGAACAGACGCACCCCGGGGGTGACCAGCCGCCGGTTCGACGAGGCCACCTCCCCGTCCCGCTCGCTCAGACCCACGACGTACGCCTCCACCCGCGCTCCGTCGCCCCCCACGGAAGACTCCCAGTGGACGCCCCAGAAGAGCGCGTCGGGGTTCTCGGTGTCGATCCGCGCGTCGTTGTCGGCCAGCGCGGCCGCGTCGGACGGCCGCTGCCGAACGGGGAGCACCGCAAACGCGCGAAGCGCCCGCGAGGGGGTCGTCCACGCGAGGTCCAGGCCGGTGAACGCGTTGATCGTGTTGCGGAAGTTGTTGCGCGCGACGAGGCGCCGGCCACCCCGGTCCAGCGTGAGCCGTCCCAGCCTGAGGGACGCGACGTCCCCCGGCGCGAGGAGGCCGCTCCGGCTCGAGCCCACGTACGCGGAGAGGAGCTCGAAGGTGTTGACGTGCGTCGTGTTCAGCGGGGCGAAGTCGTCCGCCCATGCCCGCGAGTCGGCGAGCTCGACGCCGGCACGCAGCCCGGGGGATCCCACGTCGACGGCCACCACGGTCCGGAGCACCACCGCGGTGAGACCGTCCGCGGGTGAAACCCTGAAATCCCTCTCGAGCCGTTCGACGCGCGTGCGGTGCTCGGCGCGGATCCGGAGCCCCGACGGCCGTGTGTCCTCCTGGGCCGGGGCGGAGGCGGAGGGAGCCGCGAGGAGCGCCAGCAGGGCCAGCCCGTAGTACGCAGGCATGGTTGACATGATAGCAGGAGAACCTTACATGACACCACCTTCCATGACACCACCCTCCGGGGACGGTCGAGCCTTCCCCGGGCCCACGCCAGGTCGGGAGAGGAGGATGCCCTCGAGACGGCAGGCAGGAGCCGCGGCGCTGGTGGCGATCGTGGCCGCCTGCGGCGGACCGGGGGCCGCGGACGATGGGACGGACGGGCGTGACGAGGCGGGGGTCGGGCCCGCCGGCGAGGTCCTCGTCTCGGCCGCCGCGTCGCTCACCGACGCCTTCGTGGAGGTGGAGTCCGCGTTCGAGGCCGCGCACCCGGACGTGGACGTGGTCCTGAACCTCGGCGGCAGCTCGTCGCTCCGGGCCCAGATCCTCGAGGGCGCCCCGGTGGACGTGTTCGCCTCGGCGGGCCGGGACGACATGGACCGGGTCGTCGCGGCCGGACGCGCTTCGGGCGAGCCCGACGTCTTCGCGCACAACCTGCTGCGGATCGCCGTCCCGGCGGGCAATCCGGCCCGGGTGGACGGTCTGGACGACTTCGCCGACGAGGCGCTCCACCTGGGCCTGTGCGCCGAGGACGTGCCGTGTGGAGACTTCGCGCGCCTGGCGCTCCGGCGGGCCCGCGTCGTCCCCGCTCTCGACACGAACGAGCCGAACGTGAGGGCCCTGCTGACCAAGGTCGAGCTGGGCGAGCTCGACGCGGGCATCACGTACGCGACCGACGTGGCGTCGGCGCGGGGATCGGTGGAGGGCATCGACATCCCGGGGGACGTGAACGTGGTGGCGGAGTACCCCATCGCGGTCCTCGCCGAGGCCCCCAACCCGGGGGCGGCCGGGACCTTCGTCCGGTTCGTGCTCTCCGGCGCCGGGCGGGCCATCCTCGCGAAACACGGGTTCGGGCTCCCATGACTCCGCGGCCCTCGCGGCGCGGCCGACCGCCCCCGCTCCTCCTGGGGATCCTCGCCGGCGGGGGCATGGCGCTGTTCCTGCTGCCCCTCGCCGGCCTGGTGGCGCGCACCCCATGGGAACGGCTCCCCGCGCTCCTCGGCGGCGACGTGGTCACCGACGCGCTCCGCATCTCGGTGGTCACGTCCGTCTCGGCGACGGCGATCTCCGCGGTCCTGGGCGTGCCGCTGGCCTGGTTCCTCGCCCGCGTGGACTTCCCCGGCCGGGCGCTGGTCCGGGGGATCGTCACGCTGCCGCTCGTGCTTCCCCCGGTCGTGGGCGGTGCCGCGCTGCTGTTCGCCCTCGGGCGCCGCGGCCTCGTCGGAGGCCCCCTCGAGCACGCCACCGGCCTGATCCTCCCCTTCTCCACGTGGGGCGTGGTCGTCGCCAACACCTTCGTCGCGATGCCCTTCCTGGTCATCACCGTGGAGGGCGCCCTCCGCAACATGGACCGGCGCTACGAGGAGGCCGCGGCGAGCCTGGGCGCGCACCGATGGACGGTGCTGCGGCGCGTCACGCTGCCCATGATCGCTCCGTCCCTGGTGGCGGGCCTGGTCCTGTGCTGGGCACGAGCGTTCGGCGAGTTCGGCGCGACGATCACCTTCGCGGGCAACCTGCAGGGCCGGACGCAGACCCTCCCCCTCGCCGTCTTCGTGGCGCTGGAGAGCGACCGGGACACGGCGGTCGCCATCAGCCTGGTGATGGTCGTGGCCTCGCTGCTGGTGCTCGTCGCCCTCCGCGACCGGTGGTGGAGGGAGCTGTGAGCGGCGGGCTCGTCGCCACGCTCGACGTCCGCAGGTCGGCGTCGTTCCGGGTCGACGTCCGGCTGTCCGTCCCGGCGGGCCGGACGGCCGCCCTCCTGGGTCCGAACGGGGCCGGCAAATCCACCGCCGTGGCGGCGCTGGCCGGCATCCTCCCCCTCGACGCGGGACGGATCGAGCTCGGCGGGGTCGTCCTCGACGATCCGGCGGCCGGGGTGATGGTTCCTCCCGAGCACCGGAGGGTCGGCGTCGTCTTCCAGGACTACCTGCTCTTTCCCCACCTGAGCGTCCTCGACAACGTCTCGTTCGGTCCGAGGAGCCGGGGGATGGGGCGGACGGAGGCGCGCCGCAGGACCCGGGAGTGGATCGAGCGCCTCGAGCTCTCGGGCCTGGAGGACCGGCGTCCGGGTGACCTCTCCGGGGGTCAGGCCCAGCGGGTGGCCCTGGCCCGGACCCTCGCCACCGAGCCCGACCTGCTGCTCCTCGACGAGCCCCTGGCGGCCCTGGACGTCCGGACGCGCTCGGAGACGCGGAGGGTGCTCGCGGAGCATCTCCGGGCCTTCGCCGGTCCCCGGCTCCTCATCACCCACGACCCCGCCGAGGCGTTCCTGCTGGCCGACGAGATCCACGTCCTCGAGGACGGCCGCGTCACCCAGAGCGGGACCGCCGACGACATCCACCTGCGGCCCCGCACCCGGTACGCCGCGGAGCTGGGCGGGACGAACTTCCTCCGGGGGATCGCCCGGGACGGCCAGGTCGACGCGGACGGGCACGTGCTCCACGTCGCCGACCACGAGATCGAGGGACCCGTGCTGGTCACGATCCGCCCCGTGGCGATCTCCGTCCACCTGGGGCGTCCGGGGGGGAGCTTCCGCAACAGCTGGCCCACCACCGTCGAGCGTGTCGAGGTGATGGGCCACCGGGTCCGCCTCCTGACCGGCGCGCCGTTGCCGGTCACGGTGGAGGTGACCGTGGAGGCGCTCGAGGAGCTCGGCCTCGGCCCGGGCTCGCGGATCTGGTTGGCGCTGAAGGCCACGGAGATCGGGGTACGACCCGACCCCTCCGGCGGCGGACGGGCGTCATGAGCGTGCGCCTCCACACCACGCTCGCGGACGTGCGCGACCGGCTCGGCTGGAGCCAGTCCCGCATGGCCGAGGCCGCCGGCATCTCCCGCCAGAGCTACGCGGCCATCGAGTCCGGGAGCTCGGTCCCTTCGACGGAGGTCGCGCTGCGGCTTTCGGCCGCCCTCGGTAGGCCCGTGGGCGAGCTGTTCCGGCTCCCCGATCGTCCCACCGACCGGCGCCTCGCCACCTGGTCCGGCGCGGCCGACCCGGCGCCGGGCCGTCGGGTGCGCCTCACCCGGATCGCCGGGCGTTGGATCGCCCACCCGTGCGCCGAGGCCCACCGTCCCGGAAGTCCCGCGGACGGGGAGGTGGAGGGCGCCGACGGGAGCGAGGTGCGCGTCCAGCTCTTCCGTGAGCCGCCTCCGCCGGCGGGGCTGGCCGTGGTGGGGTGCGATCCGGCGTTCGGCATCCTCTCGGACGGG
>JASFUL010000426.1:0-5216 GCA_050050315.1 Gemmatimonadota bacterium | reverse complement strand
CGGCCGCCGAGAGTGCGCTGGACCTCGATGGCGCACTCCACCGCCTCCACGGCGCTCGAGAAGATGCTGAGCGTCCCGTCCCCGTAGTGCTGGAGCACGTCCCCATGGTGGCTCTCGACGGCGTCCTGGAGGACCGCCCTGTGGGCGTCCCGCTGCCGGCGGGCCTCTTCCTCGTGCTCCTGCATGAGGGCGGTGTAGCCCACCATGTCCGCGAACATGATCGCGGCGAGCTGCCGCCGTGCCCCGGAGTGGATCATGGGGTCGACTCCGTGTGCGTGGATACGAGAGGATCCTACCGCACCCGGACGCCTTCCGCACCCGGCGGGACTCCCCGGTCCGGCCGGCCATCCATCCGCGCCGGGATCGAGATCGCCCTCACCGGATGCTCCCGGCCACGAACTCGGTGATCGCCCGGTCCAGCGCCTCCGGCGCCCACTCCATGACGTAGTGGCCGCCGGGTCGGACGAAGCGGAACTCCGTGTGCGGAGGCGCGCCGTTGGACCGCATGTGGGTCCGGCGGCCCTCCTCGAAGGCGGCCGCGTCCTCCACGTCGTCGCGCACGGCCCAGAGCGAGAGCACGGGAACGTCGAGGGCCGCCAGGAGGGGGTTCAGGTCCACGAGGGAGTTCTCGCGCCAGTACTGCTGCACGACGCCCAGGGGCGTCGACATGAACCAACCGTGGTACAGGAGGGCCCGCTGGGGGTCCGGCATCCGGGGGGTGTTGAAACGCTGCCACTCGTCGAGGTCGGTGTACCGGTCGGACGTGCTCTGTACCACGCCGGCGGCGTCGGCGATCCTGGCCGCGGGTTCCTCGCTGAACCAGGACCGGTCGCTGGTGGCGACCCTCGACCGTCGTGGGCCACGATCCCCTTCCCTCGTCATCCTCGCCTCCCTCGTCACGTTCATCCACCGGCTCCTGGACCGTCCCGCCGGACGCCCCGTCCCCGGGACGGAACCGCGCGCCGATTCCGGGCGCGACCGGGATGCCTCACATACGCTCGTTCCCCTCGCCGGGTTCGCTCGCGGGGAACGCCACGCGTGGAGAGGACCGCGGCCATTCCCCTTGACACTCGACAAGAGACTCGCCACCTTCGCTCTTGTCGAACGTCATGGGGAACGATCCCAACCGTCCCCCTCCGCGCGACATCCGAAGGACCGGACCTCCGCGGCCCCATACCCGACGCCATCATGACCCAGTCGAACGCCGACGTCCTGCAGGGCACGCTGGACATGCTGATCCTCAAGGCCCTCTCGCTGGAGCCGAACCACGGCTGGGCGGTGGCCCGACGCATCCGGCAGATCTCCGAGGACGCGCTCCGGGTGAACCAGGGCTCCCTGTACCCGGCCCTGCACAGGCTGGCCCACCGGGGATGGATCACGTCGGAGTGGGGCACCTCGGAGAACAACCGGCGGGCGAAGTTCTACCGGCTCACCGCCACGGGACGGAAGCAGCTCGCCGAGGAGGAGGAGCGCTGGCGGGCCTTCGCCCGGGGGGTCGAGCTGATGCTCTCGGCGAGCTGAAGACCCGCCACCGCGGCCGCGACACGACGCGGCGTGGCAGACGAAGACGGGACGAGGAGGGGACGACATGTTGGACCGGATCAGGGGTTGGTGGCTCGCGCTCAGGAAGGGCGCGGCGCCGGAGCGCGCGAACGAGGAGCTCGACGAGGAGGTCCGGCTCCACATCGAGCTCGAGACGGAGGAGCTCGTCCGGCGGGGGCTGACGCCGGAGGAGGCCAGGCGCGAGGCGTACCGCACCTTCGGAGGAGTGGAGCGCTACAAGGAGCAGACCCGGGAGACCCGGGGGCTCCTCTGGCTGGACGCCCTGGGCCGCCACTTCCGGCTCTCCCTCCGGCTGCTCCGCAAGAGCCCCGCCTTCACGGCAGCCGCGGTGGTGACGCTGGCCCTGGGGATCGGCGGGACGACCGCCATCTTCAGCGTCGTCGACGCGGTCCTGATGGCCGACAGCCCGTTCCCGGAGCCGGAGCGACTGGTGATGGTCTGGGAGACGGACCGCGACAGCGGCACGCGGCACGAGCCCTCGTCCTGGCCCGACGTCGTGGACTTCCGTGAACGGAGCCGAGCGCTGGAGGCCATCGCCACGGTGAGCGGGATCGACGCCACCGTCTCGGGCGAGGGCGAGCCCGAGGTGGTGGGCGCGCTGGCCGTCACGACCAACCTCCCCGAGGTGCTCGGGGTGGAGCCCCTCCTGGGTCGTTCGTTCACCGAGGACGACGGCGCCTCCGGACCGCCCTTCACCGTCCTGCTCAGCGAGGGGTTCTGGCGGTCCCACCACGGGGCCGACCCCGACGTGCTCGGCCGGACCCTCAGGCTCAACGGCGCACCGGCCACGGTGGTGGGCGTGCTTCCCGCCGCCGCCGACCTGGGCTTTCACCAGGTGCAGGAGCGGGCGGACTACGCCGCGCCCCTTTCCGGCAACCGGGTCGACCTCTGGGTCGCCCGGCGCCCGACCGCCGAGGCGTTCCCCCGGAACACGCATCCCTTCCTGACCCTGGGGCGCCTGGCGCCCGGCGCGACGCTGGCGGAGGCCCAGGGCGAGCTGGCCGGGGTCGCGGCCGAGCTGGAGGAGGCGTTTCCGGTGAACAACGCCCGGGGCGTGAACCTCGAGGCGTACTCGGACGTGGTGTTCGGTCCCGTCCGGCCGGCCCTTCTTCTCCTGCTGGGAGCGGTGGCGCTGGTCCTGCTCGTGGCGTGCGTCAACGTGGCCAACCTCCTGCTGGCCCGGACCACGGCCCGAGCCCGGGAGGTGGCGCTCCGCAGCGCCCTCGGCGCCCGGGGCGCGGACGTGCGGGGGCAGTTCCTCGTGGAGGGACTCGTGCTCACCGGGCTCGGTGCCGCGCTGGGCGTGGTGCTCGCCTACGTGGGGGTCGACGTGCTGGTCGGCCTCGCCCCCGCCGGAATCCCGCGCCTCGAGGGGGCCGGGGTGAACGCCGGCGCGCTGGCCCTGGCCGCGGGCGTCACCGGAATCGTCGGCCTGATCTTCGGCATGGTGCCCTGGCTTCAGCTTCGTTCGGGCCGCCACCTGCGGGCGCTCGCCGGCGCGGAGGGCGTCCGCAGCAGCGCGGGGCGCACCAGCGTCCGGCTCCGCGCGGGGCTGGTGGTCGCCGAGGTGGCGCTGGCGGTCTTCCTGGTGGTGGGAGCCGGCCTGCTGCTCCGCAGCGTGTGGGCGCTCACCCGGGTGGACCCGGGCTTCCGCGCGGCCGGGGTGCTGAAGGCGGAGTACCGGCTGCCGGCCGGGCGCTATCCCATGGACTTCCAACGCTGGCCCGACCTCCCCGAGATCACGGGCTTCCACCAGGAGGTCCTCCGGGAGGTCCGGTCGCTCCCGGGCGTCGAGGCCGCGGCCGTCACGAGCCACCATCCCCTGGAGCCGGGCTTCACCAACAGCTTCGTCATCGTGGGACGGGAGGCCGAGTCCGCCGACTTCGCCGAGATCCGCACGCGTTTCGTCACGCCGGGCTTCCTCGAGACCCTCGGCATCCCCTTGCTCGGGGGACGCTTCCTGCAGGAAGGGGACGACCTCGACGCGCCCAACGTGCTGGTCCTCAACCGGGCGGCCCAGGAGCGGTACTTCCCCACCACGGACCCGGTCGGGCACTCCCTCCGGTTCTGGGGCCGGAGCTGGCGCATCGTCGGGGTCATGGGCGACGTACGCTTCCGGGGCGTCGAGAGCACGGCGGAGCCGGCCGTGTACGGGCCCATCGTGCAGGCGCCCCAGCCCCGGGTGACGATCCTGGCCCGCACCCGGGCCGGGGACCCGACCTCGCTTGCGCCCGCGATCCGGGACATCCTGCGGCCCCTGGACGCCGAAGTCGCCCTCTCGGGCGTCGAGGCCCTCGACGCGACGCTCTCCGACAGCATCGCCGAGCCCCGCTTCACGGCCCTCCTGCTGGGCCTCTTCGCCGGCATCGCCATCGTGCTGGCGGTGGTGGGAATCCACGGCGTGCTGGCGTACAACGTGGCGCGTCGCTCGGGCGAGATGGGCATCCGCATGGCGCTCGGAGCGAGCCGCGCGGACGTGGTGACGGGCGTGGTGCGCGAGGGAATGGCGCTGGCCGCCCTGGGCGTCGTGCTGGGGCTCGTGGGCGCGTTCGTGTCGTCGACGCTGCTCGAGTCGCAGGTGTTCGGCGTCCGAGTCCACGACCCGGCCACCTTCGGCGGCGTCGCGGGCATCGTGCTCGCCGTGGCGCTGCTCGCCAGTCTGCTGCCGGCGGCCCGGGCCACGCGCGCCGACCCGGTGGAGGCACTCCGGGCCGAATAGGGAGCGTCGATCGGTGGGAAGGTGATGTCCGGGGAGGGCGGCCCCTCGCCCGCCCCCTCCGCATCCCCTACAATCGCACCGATCCTCCGGACCCATCGCACTCCCGGACGGCTACGATGACCCGCTCCCGACGCCGCATCCCCCGTTCCCGGGGCCGCCTCCGCCTCATCCGGCGCCTCCTGCGCCGCGCACCCGTGGCGCACGTCCCGCGCCTCGGGCTCGCCCTTCTTCCCCTCCTCCCCCTGGCCGCGGCGCTCCCCACCCCCGCGGCCGCCCAGGAGGAGACGTACGACGTCTGGCGGCCACAGCGGGACATGGTGCGCCTGGGACAGCAGGCGATCCTGACCTGCAACGGGCTCTTCACGTCCAACCGGACGCTGGAGCAGGTCTACGACGAGGAGCTGAAGTTCTTCGCCCAGCCGGGCCCCGTGGGGACGCCCCGGGGCGGGGACTACGTGATCGACCGAGAGCGGAAGGCGGTGGCCATCGGAGCGCCGGGCTTCGGGGCCCCGGTCATGCGGGCGGCGTTCCGGAAGGGGATCGGCTGCGTGATCATGTCGCCCGACCAGACCTTCGAGGACATCGACGACCTCCCGGTGATCGACACGCCGCCGCCCCCCGGAGACCCGGATGCCATCCCGTGGCCCGACGGCGACCTGGTGGAGGACGCCCCCCTCCCCGCGGGGATCGACGGGACGGCGCTCCAGGCCGCCTCGGACTGGGCCTTCGACCGCGAGTCGCCGTACCAGGAGACGATCTCGCTGCTGATCGTCCACGACGGGCGGATCGTCCACGAGCGCTACGCGCCCGGCTTCGACGTGACCACCCGGACCCGCACCTGGTCCACGGCCAAGTCCATCGCCGCCACGCTGATCGGGATCCTGGTCGACCAGGGGCGGCTCGACCTGGACGCGCCGCTGGGGTTCGAATGGCA
>JASFUL010000425.1:0-5227 GCA_050050315.1 Gemmatimonadota bacterium | reverse complement strand
GGTGTCCGTTCACCTCGACCTCGCTCCCGAGCACGGACGTGGACCCGTTCCAGACCTGGTGCCAGAGATCGTCGGCGACCACGACCTCACGGGGGCCCGCCTCGCCGTCGTGATCGCCCGGGTCGAAGAACCGTCCGAGCGCCGGACGCATGGCCAGCACGTCGAAGTAGTCCGGCGAGACCATCGAGGCCCTCTCACGGCTCGCCGGGCCTCCCCGGGGTACGGCGAGGTGGACCTGCACGGGCGTCGCCACGGCGAGGCCGGCCAGAGAGGACATCCGGCCCCGGAGCCGTTCGACGTCGGGCTGCATGACACCCCACGACTGGCCGTGCCACGTGTCGTCCTTCGACTCGAGGCTCAGTCGGACGAGCTCGTCCGACTGGCCGACGCCGGGGACGTCCCGGAGCAGGACCCAGTGCGCCGCGCCGAACACGATCCCCACGCCCCCGGTCCCGATCCCCAGGACGAGGGCGGCCGAGACCAGGTATCCCGGACGGCGGAGGAGTCGCCTGACCGCGAACCGGAGGTCGGCGGCGAGGCTCGGGAGCCGCGCGAGGTGCGAGCGCGCACGTTCGATGCGCAGACGGATCGCGAAGGCCAGGATCTGCGTCAGATACCAGGTCTCCGCACGGCCGCGGAGGCCGTCCCCGAAACGACGGTGGCGGAGATCGTCGAGCTCGCGGAGCACCAGCTCCCGCTCGCGTCCCGGCACGAGCCATCCGAAGAGTCGCTTCATCTCCATCGGCCTCACCCCTCCCCCTGCAGCTCGAGGCCCGTCCAGAGCGCGGTCAGCTCGCGCCGGGCCTCGCCCAGCACCTCGATCGCCTCCGGGGTGGCCCGGAAGTAGCGCCGCGGGCGTCGGTCCCCGGCCGCCGGGTCGGTACGGACGGCAGAGCGGAGCAGGCCGCGCTTCTCCAGGCGCTGCATGGCGATGTAGACCGCCGCGGGCGCAGCCTGCCTGCCCGTCCTGCGCTCGAGCTCCTCGACGACGGCCGCCGTGTACGCCCCCTCACCGATCTGAAGGACCACGAGGAGAACACGATGCTCGAACCCACCCAGCACGTCCTTCGACATCCCTTCCCCTAACGTTGCTAGGATATTTTATCTAACAGTGATAGTATTCGCCCGCGGCGGATCGCACAAGACGAGTCCCGGCCCCGGGGGGTCGCCGCCGCCCCGCGGCACGGCCGTGGAGCAGCGACCGTCGGCCCGGAGGGGGCGGGACGGACTCCCCGGGTGACAGCGGAGCCGATCCGCCGTTATCGTCCTTCAGCGTAGGTCCACCTCAGGTTACGCCGAGGCTTGTCCGTGAGTGAGCAGAGCGCCTTCGACCGCATCATGAGTCGTCCCCCGGTGACGATACCTTCCGGGACGATGCTCGCCGAGGCCGCCCGCATCATGCTCGACCGCAACATCGGCTCGCTGCTGTGCGTGGACGGTGAGGGCAGGCTCGTGGGCATCGTGACCGACTCGGACTTCGCGTCCCGGAAGGTCGGCATCCCCTTCTCGGACTTCCGGGCCCCGACCGTCCTGGGCGAGTGGATCGAGGGGGGAGGGGTCGAGCGGATCTACGAGCGGGCCCGTGAGCGCCGGGTGGAAGAGATCATGACCACCCCCGTCTACTGTGTCGAAGCGGGGGCGGATCTCGAGGCCGTCCTCCGACTGATGCTCGACAAGAACATCAAGCACGTGCCGATCGTGCGGGATGGGCATCCCTTCGGGATCGTCACCCGCCACGACCTCCTCAAGCTGCTCGTCGGCGACCCCCCGGGCTGAGACCTCCGGGGGCCCGCCCGGCCCCCCGTCGACGGCCTTCTACCGCTCGTCGGCCGACGGCCCGT
The DNA here is from genome assembly GCA_050050315.1 of Gemmatimonadota bacterium. Taxonomy (GTDB): domain Bacteria; phylum Gemmatimonadota; class Gemmatimonadetes; order Longimicrobiales; family Gaopeijiaceae; genus JASFUL01. The sequence continues at coordinate 3,386 of JASFUL010000425.1, read as the reverse complement.
ACATCCCCGGGACGGGAACGTCCAGCAGCCGCAGATAGACGCCCAGCTGCGCCCGGTGGTGGATCAGGTGGTTCATGACCATGGACCGGTGGACGGCGCTTCGTGGGATCGTGAATACGGTGTGATCGCCGGACCGGAGGGTCCACGGCACCGCCAGATCCTCGGCCGACGCCCCCTCGAGGGCGGACCGCGCCCCGGAGACGCTCCGGTCGAACTCGTCGAGCACCTCGTCCTTCCGGGCGGGCGGCGTCCGCTCGAAGGGTCCCTCGAGGTCCAGCTCCTCGGTGCCCATCGCCATCGAGGTCCACGAGGGCAGGTTCGAGACGTGACCGGCGAGCTCGAGCAGCGAGAACGACTTCTCGTGGGGTCTCCAGTCGAGTCGGTCCTCGGGGACCCGCTCGAGCATCGTGCGCGTCTTCGCCATCTCCTGGTCGAACTCGGCCAGCAGCGCCGTTCCTTGCATCGTCATCCTCCTCGCGTCGGATCGCGCGGGTCGAGGCCGGGACGACTCCTCCCGGGGCGTCGCACCCAGGATACGCGCCCCCGGCCCGGGTGTCGACGTCCGTCGGCAGCGCCATGGATGCGCGTCGGCCCGGCGGCCCGCGGAACCCGTGGTGGCTCTCGGGGGTCCCTCTCCACCGGCGGACCGGAGGTCCTCGGCCGCCACCCTTCGCTCCCCCGACAACGACGAGTCGCCCGACATGCGCCTAAGCCCGTCCCCCACCGTCGCCACCGCCCTCGCGCTCTCCCTCGCCGCGTCCGTCCCCCGCCTCGAGGCCCAGACCGAGGCGTGGCCGTCGACCCTCCACGACTACCGCGTGGAGACCGTCGCGGAAGGCCTGGTGAACCCCTGGTCCATCGCGTTCCTCCCCTCCGGGGACATGCTGGTGAGCGAGCGGCCCGGAAGGCTCCGGATCGTGCGCGGGGGACGGCTGCTCCCCGACCCGGTCGCGGGAGTGCCCGAGGTGCGTCAGGGCGGCCAGGGCGGACTCCTGGACGTCGAGCTCCATCCGGACTTCGGGTCGAACCGCCTCCTGTACCTGAGCTACTCGAAGCCGAGCCCGGACGGATCGCAGGGCACGACGGCGGTGGTCCGGGGCCGGCTGGAGAGCGACCGCCTCGTCGACGTGGAGGAGGTCGTGGAGGCCCAGGTGTGGTCCGAGGGCCGGGGACACCACGGCTCCCGCCTGGCATTCGACGGCGCGGGCCACCTCTTCGTGAGCCTCGGGGACCGACAGGCCCCGCCCCGGGGCGACCTCGAGGCCCACCCCGCCCAGGATCTGACGAACCACTTCGGCACCATCCTGAGGCTCCAGGACGACGGTGGAATCCCCGGGGACAATCCCTTCGTCGGTCGGGAGGACGCGCTGCCCGAGATCTGGAGCTACGGCCACCGCAACGTGCAGGGGCTGGCCGTCCACCCCGAGACGGGGATCCTGTGGGCGAACGAGCACGGCCCCCAGGGCGGCGACGAGCTGAACCGGATCGAGGCGGGGGCGAACTACGGGTGGCCGGTCGTCGGGTACGGCGTGAACTACCGGACCGGCTCGGCCATCCACGAGGGCACGATGCGCGAGGGAATGGAGCACCCGCAGTGGTTCTGGGTGCCCTCGATCGCGACGTCCGGGCTGCTCTTCTACACCGGTGACCGCTTCCCCGGGTGGCGCGGAAACGCCTTCGTAGGCGGACTTTCGGGACAGCAGCTCGCCCGGCTGACCCTGGAGGACGGCCAGGTGGTGGCCGAGGAGACGCTGCTCCGGGGCTTCGGCCGGATCCGGGACGCCGCGCAGGGGCCCGACGGGCTGATCTACCTGGCCATCGACGACCGGGGCGGCCAGCCGACGACCGTGGTGAGGCTCGTCCCGACGGACTCCTAGCCCGGGCGTTCGCGGTCGAGCTTCTCGAGGGCCGCGACCCGGTGCTCCACCGCCTGGAAGGTCGCCAGAAGGAAGAGACCGAGGTCCACGAGGAACAGACCCAGGCCCACCAGCGTCAGCGTGCCGCCGGCTCCGGACCAGACCAGCGCGGCCGACACCAGCCCCAGGAGGGCGGCCAGCGTCGTGAGGACGGCGGTCCGCCTCGACGCGCTGGGCGTGTGTCCCCAGTGCTCCCGTGGCAGCAGCAGCCCCAGCTCGCTCAGCTCACGGAGTCCCATCGCCGTCCTCCCGGCGGTCCCTCACTGCGTCCTCCTCCTGGAAGAAGTCGAAGAACGACTGGAGGCTGAAGTGGAGGACGCCGGCCCGACGCTTGACCGCCACCACCGGACACGCGGACCGGTTGGCCAACGCCCACGTGAAGCGGCCCAGGACCTCCCGCCGCCACGGCCCACCGGGTCCGGCGCCCATGACCATCAGGTCGTAGTCCAGGCTGCGGGCCTCGAGCTCGTTCAGGGCCGAAGGGGTCCGCGTGGCCTCGAGCGACACCTCCACTCCGTCGACGGATACCGGCTCCGTCCAGGAAGGCCACCGCGGCAGCTCGTCGCCCACGCCGGCCGAGAGGGCGTCGACGATTTCCACCATGTACCGGTCCAGGGACTCCTGCTCCCTCCCCTCCTCGAACAGCGTCAGGACGTGGATGGCGTCGGCGCCGAGGGTCCGCGCCACCGCGTAGGCCACGGCGAAGGCCAGCTCGGCCTGGGTGGGATTGGCCGCCGGCAGCAGGATCCGCCGTACCGTCCGCTCCGGCCCGAGGTCCTGCATGACGACGAAGTTGCAGTTGGCCGCCCGTAGCACCTCGTCGAGGTTGCTCCCGAGCACGCGGTTCGCCCCCCGGCTGGACCCGCGCCAGCCCAGCACGCAGAAGTCGGCCCCCGACGCCTCGAGCGTCTTGACGATCGCCACCGCCGGGTTGTGGGCCAGCCGGATGAGAAGCTCGGCGTTCGGCTCCCACCGGCGCGCCGCTTCGAGCACGTCGGCCATCTCCTCCCGGGCTTCGGGAACGAGGTCGTTGCCGGCCCGGATCGAGAGCTGCTCCGGGACCGTCACGACGTGGAGCAGGAGGACGTGACGGTCGAGACTCTGGGCGATGGCCGCCGACGTCCGGACCAGGAGGTCCGATCCCTGCGGCCGGGCCACGGGGAGGACGACGGGCGGCGCGGCGTACCCGGACTCCCGCACCGGCCGCTCCTCGACGACGACCGGCGTGGGGATCCGCGCCAGGCGGTTGCGCCGCGAGTAGAAGGCGTAGATCAGCGCGCCACCCCCCAACCACACGCCCGCGGTGAGGAGCACGTCGGCGCTGAAGTGGAGCATGTAGCTCGCCAGCACGAGCTGGATGATCACCGCCAGCACGGGGACGGCCGGGAAGAACGGGGTCAGGTAGCCGTACGCCAGCTTGTCCCCGTACCGCCTCCGGATGAAGACCGACGAGACGTTCACCATGAAGAA
>JASFUL010000424.1:0-5233 GCA_050050315.1 Gemmatimonadota bacterium | reverse complement strand
TCCGGTAGGCGCGGCACTGGAGCCACTCGTAGAAGCGGTTCCTGACGCCCCCTCCCACGAAGCCGTGCACGGTGCTGACCGCCGCGGCGCCGGTCCTTCGCCCGGGGCCGGCATCGACGACGTCGGGCCGGTAGCCGTGGGTGTGGATCACGTGGGGCCCCCATTCGCGGCATAGGGCCGCTACGGCCGCCCGCTCCTTGCGGTACGCACGAGACGGGACCAGCAGGGGGCGTCCCGTGACCCGGCCGGGCTCCAGGGTGTCCAGGAAGGGGGCAACCTCCGGGCGGGCACTCCCGACGGCGAGCACGAGGACGTCGTTTCCTCGTTCCCCCTGGGCGATCGTGAGGTCCGCCACGACCCGCTCCAGCCCACCGGCGAGCGCCGGTGCCAGGACGTGCAGGATCCTCACCGTGCCATTCAGAAGATCCGGATCCCCAGGAAGAGGCTCGAGGAGATGATCATGGCGTAACGGAAGATCTGGGGCCAGACGCTGCTCTGCTCCTCCAGGCCGACGGTGATCTCGTCGCCGGCCTGCAGCCCGAGCTGGTCGAGGGAGCGACCCTCGTCCAGGGCGGTCTGCATCTCTCCACCCTCCATGATCAGCTCGTCTCCACGGCGGACACGGATGTCCTCGAGATCCGACTGGGCGCCGGGTCCTCCAGCCCGCATGAGCACGTCGCCGAGGAGCAGATCGGACGGGAAGACGTAGAAGCCCGGCCGGCCCACCGCTCCCTGCACCGAGATCCGGATCAGGGAGCTGGCGGTGATCTCGGGCTGCCGGATGTAGCGCCCGATCTCCCGGGTGAGGTGGTCTTCCAGCTCCGAGCGCAGGATCCCGGCGAGGGAGATGCGACCCATGGCCGGGATCGTGATCGCCGGTCCGTCCTGCACCATGAGCGTGTCGGGAATGGCCCCCTGGGCCTCGCCCTCGACCTTCAGGACGATCCGGTCGCCCACGCGGAAGTCGCCGCGCTCGAGGCGGGTGCGGATCAAGTCGGCCGAGCGGAGCGCATCCCGCTTCAGCTCGTTGCTGTACCCGGGAGAGGCGATGACCGAATCGTAGCGGGCCAGGAGGTCCTGGAGGTTCTCCCGGCTCATCTGGAACTCCTCCGCGTTCCAACCCGGGGGCACCTGGGCCCGTGACGACGGAGGAGCGACGAGGACGAGAACGGCCGCCAGAGGGAGGCCCCACGCTACGCTCGGACGTGTCTTCATGTGTGATCTGGATCTCATGAGTTCAAGATAGACGGGTCCGCCCGGGACACCAAACCCGGCAGAGCACGCAACTTGCACGGAATGAGCGGGGACACACCCTTCTCAAAGCGTGCCATGACCTGGAATCGATCGCCGTTCACGCCGATGGTGCTCCTGGTGCAGAACCAGGAATGGACCGCGCGTTCCTTCGAGAGCATTCTCGCGCCGCACGGCTGCGGCGTCTTCAAGGCGTACACCGGGACCCAGGGACTCGACGTCGTACGGCGCCTGATTCCCGACCTGATCCTGGTGGACCAGCGACTGCCCGACATGACGGGAGTCCATGTATTGCGGCGCCTACGGGCGGCCGAGACGGTCCACTCGTCCACGCCCCGGGCCTTGATCTCGACGTCGCCGCTCGGGCAGACCGAGCGTATGGCGGCGCTGGAAGAGGGGGCCTGGGACATCCTCGTCCCCCCCTTCGATCCGGCCGAGCTGATCCTCCGGTTCGACACCTGGATCGTGGCGAAGCGTGACGCCGACCGGGCCCGGGACCAGGGTCTGGTCGACCCCGTGACGGGGTTGTACAACTTCAACGGTCTGTTGCGCCGAATCGACGAACTGGTCTCGGACGCGTCCCGCCACGAGAGGGACATCTCGCTCGTGGCGGTCGGGGCTCTGGCCTCGGGACAGCCCTCCGGAGACCGGCCGCTGGCGCGAGAAGATCTCACCCGTCGGGTCGGGATGGCGCTCGGTGAGGCCGCGAGGATCTCCGACGCGATCGCCCGGGTCGGGCCCCTCGAGTTCGTGATCCTCGCGCCCGGGACGGACCTGGAGGGCGCCGAGAAGCTCGCGAATCGCGTGCTTGCCGCCAGCGGCAGGGGCGACCTGCGCGCCGGAGTCCACTCGGTCCAGCGGACGGGCACCGATGCGGTGGCCCCTCTCGACCTCCTCAACCGGGCCACCTCGGCGCTCCGTCGGGCTCAGACGCGCTCCACCGGGCCGCTGGTCTTCACCGAGGGGATGCTCGCCGCCCAGGGATCCGCCGCCGTCGAGAACGGCGAGCCGGACTGAGCGATCCGCGGGTGGGGTGGCGCCCGTTCCTCAGGGCGCCACCGGAGTCGGGCTTGGCTCGTGTTCCTCTTCACCGCCGGCCGGCTCGTCCACTTCCGTGACGTACTCCGGCAGGTAGTAGGAGTAGTACTTGTACGAGCCGAGGGCGGCCTCCTCCTCCACGTCGTTGAGGACCCCGCCCAGGATCCGGACGGGAAGCCGCAGGAAGCCGTCGAGCTTCCCCTTCGTGAGCTCCTTGTGCGTCGAACCGGAGCGGAGCACCAGCAGGAGGTTCCCGGCGTGGGCCCCAAGCACGAAGGCGTCGCTGCCGGCGGCCATGGGCGGTGAATCGATGATGATCACGTCGTAGCGCGGCTTCACGGCGCCCAGCATCTGCTGCATCTTCGCCGAGCTCAACAGCTCGGGGGCCGCCACGCGACGCCTTCCGCTCGGCAGGAAGTGGAGCTTCTCGTACCCCGTCCGTCGGATCACGTTGTCCCGGCGCCGCCCCTCGAGCAGGTCGGTCAGCCCGGGCTTGCGATCCTGGTCGAAGAGGTCGTGGAGGTCTCCCCGGCGGGTGTCGGCGTCGATCAGCAGCGTGCTCCGTCCCAGCTGGGCGAAGGAGATCGCGAGGTTCGCCGCCACGAACGTCTTGCCCTCGCCCGTGTCCGGGCTGGTCACGGCCATCACCATGGGCCGCGCGGTCCCGTGGGCGAACTCGGCGCGCATCCGGATGTCCCGGAAGGCCTCGAAGACGACCTGGGAGTTGTCCCTGCGGCCGCTCCGGAGGCGAGGCACGGCGCCCAGGATCTCGAGTCCCATCTCGTCGCTCACCTCCGAGAGGTAGCGGAACCGCGGGTCGAACCAGTCCAGGAGCACCGCCCCGGCCAGACCGGCGCCGAAGAACCCGAAGAAGACCATGGTGGCCCAGCGGATCCGCTCGTCGTCGGACGGGACCGCCGGGACGCGGGGCTCGTCGAGGATCCGGATGTCGGGGATGGCACTGGCCGCCGCCAGACGGGCCGTCTCGTAGCGGTTCAGGAGGTCCACGTACAGCCGCTCGGCGCTCGCCACCTCGCGCTGCAATCGGGCCTCCTCGATCGTCCTCGGCGGGATCTCCTGGAGCTCGTCCGTGCGCATCGCGACCTGCTGCTGCAGCTCCAGCTCGCGGGTCTGGAGCTGGGCCATCAACGAGCGGGTGAGGGAGGGGATCACCGACGTCTCGAGGTCCTCGATGTCGCGGGCCAGATCCTGCACCGGCTCGTAGTCCGCCGTGTAGCGCGTGAGAAGGCCCCGGCGGTCGGCCCGCTTCTGGGTGAGGTCGGTCAACGCCTGCCGGAGCTCGGTCGACGACGCCACGGACGGGACCATCTCGAACGACTCGACGCGCAGGCCCGTCTCGGGCAGCGAGTCGAGGATCGCCTGCAACCGGTCCAGGTCCAGCTGGATCCCGTCGAGCTCCGTCCGCTTCTGGAAGTAGTCCTGGAAGACCGGACCCCGGGTCTGCTCGATGCCCGGTGCGATCGGCGACGCCTCCTCGCTGGGCAGGGTCACGGTCGCCACCCGGAAGGACTCCAGCTCGTTCTCGGCGATCTCCAGGTCCCGCTGGACGGTCTGGAGCTGGTCGAAGAGGATCTCGGTCAGCTCGTCCTGCTTGGCCCGCTTGAGCTGGGCCGAGATCTCGACGTGCTGCTCGAGGACGGCGTCCAGGGTGCGGGTGATCCGCTCGGGATCGGTGCCGGTCAGGTACAGCCGAATGAAGTTGCCTTCCTGGTCCATGCGCGCCTGGAGCTCGTCGGAGAGCTGCTGGGCGGCGTCGCGGGGAACCATGACCTCGAACTCGATCTTGGAGCCCGGCTCGACCCCGCCGATGGCCGGCGTCCAGAGGAATCCCCTCTCCGCGCCAGCTTTCTCGCCCGCGTTGCCTTGCTCGAGCGCCAGGCCGCCGTGCGTGCTCAGGCTCCAGCCCGACCCGTCGTCCCGGACCTCGAGGACGTATCGACCCGGCACGAAGCGGTTGGCGAGACTGAAGTCCGCGAAGACCGGGCGATATCGGTCGGCCACGTGGATGTAGAGCTGCTGCTCGATGACCACCGGGTCGAGCACCGCGAACGACTTGAGCAGGTCGATCCACGCCGTCTCCTGCAGCAGACCGCCCTGCGCGATCGGCCCCCCACCGGGCCCCCGGTTGCCCTCGATGTTCACCCACAGGGCCCCGCCGGTCCGGTAGACCGGGGCCACCATCCGGTACGCCCCGGCCGCCCCGAGGGCCCCGAGGAGCACGCCCGCCACCACCAGCCACTTGTAACGGACCAGCGCGGCCACGATCCGACCGACGCTGATGTCGGGCCCGTCGTTCTCCTCGGCCATGGGGTCCCGGGGAGCCCACGCCCCCGTTCCCTCCCAGGCGGCCGGGAGCTGCCCGTGGGGATTCCCCTCTCCGTATGGGGCGGGCGGAAGATTGTCTTTGACCACTTCGAATTTCCCGTGTAATTGTACCGCGAGCGCCCGCAGAAAGCGGGGTCCTCCGGCGAACCTCGCCTATGTCCGCAAGCTAAAGGCCGCTGGCACGTCGTACCAGAACCCCGTTCGTTCCGCGGTCGATCTCCACCCCGGCTGGCCGGTGGTGTCGCGCTCGTGCCGCACCTGTTGCTTGACAGAGACACGAGACCCTTGCGCGATCCCTCGCCCCGCCGTTTCTTACCGATCCGGCAGGTGGTGCTCCGTCCCAGACACCAGAGATCATTCCCGAGGCGCCTGGATTATGACGATCAGCGCACATGAGCGCGCCCGCAGATACGGTGGCGGAGCCCAACACGGTGCCAGCCGGCATTCCGAGGTCCCCGTGGTCGTCCCTCCGGAGGTCCGGGAGACCATCTCCGTCCTGATCGTCGACGACGAGCACACCCTGCGAGAAAGCTGTGCGTCGTTGCTGCGATCGGAGGGGTACCGGGTGACCCTGGCGGCCCGTGGGGAAGAGGGTGCG
>JASFUL010000423.1:0-5238 GCA_050050315.1 Gemmatimonadota bacterium | reverse complement strand
GAGGACCCCGAAGAGGGCTACAGCGCCACGGCCGTCCGCTTCGAGAGGGACGACTGCCTGCGTTGACGGGGCAGCTGGCCGCGCACCACCGACCCGACCCGAGAGCTGGAGCGAATATGCGCACCGTTATGAGCACCTTCGCCATCGTGCCGGTCCTGGTCCTCGCCGCCTGCGCGGGCCGTCAGGCCGAATACGGACCGTCCGACCCGGACGCGAGGACCATCCTGGAGGTGGACAATCAGTCCAGCCTGGACATGAACATCTACGTGATCCGGGAGGCGGGCGACCGGACCCGCCTGGGCACGGCGACGGCCCACGTGCGGAGCCGCTTCACGATTCCGTCCCGCCTGATGTTCGGCATCACGTCCCTGCGCTTCCAGGCGGACCCCGTCGGGAGCCGGCGGGCGCCCATCTCCCAGAGCATCAACGTGACGGCGGGCGAGACCGTGGTGCTGACGATCCCACCGTTCTGAGGAGAGCGGAGGAGGCGCAGGGGGAGCAGCGGCCGTGGGGGTGTCCCCGTTCGAGGTGGGTTCCGGTCGGCCGAGGGGGAGGGCTCGCGCCCGCTTGCCCTCTCCCTTCCCGCCCCCGTAGCGTGGCGGCTGACCGACCCGTCCCCTGACCGAGGAGGATCCATGCGCCGCCGCCGTTTCCTGCGCACCGCCGGGCTCGGGCTGGCCGGCGCGGGCTTCGTGACCGGACGCCCCGGCGCCTCCGTCCCGGAGGCCGGAGGGGCGTCGGCTCGCCCGGGCACGACCGCATCCCCCTTCCCGCGATCCGCCGCCCCGTCGGCGACGGGGTCGGCCCCCGGCGCCGCGCCCGACCCCTCCGCGCTGATCATGGACGCCATGGGCGAGCTGCGCACGGTCTACGAGCCTCCCCTCGTGCGCGAGATGCTCGCAAGCGGGATGGACTCGATCACGGTCACGCTGTGCGACCCGAAGCCCACCGGCGCGGAGGCGCTCGAGCTCGCGGTCGACGGACTGCTGGAGTACGACCGCTACCTGGCGGCGCATCCGGAGCTGTTCGTGAAGGCCACCACGGTCGCGGACGTGGACGAGGCCCGGGCGAGCGGGCGGATGGCGGTGTTCTACCTCTACCAGAACGCCGAGCAGTTCGGCGACGACCTCGACCGCGTGGACACGTTCCACCGCCTCGGGGTGCGATCCTCGCAGCTCACGTACAACGAGCGCAACCGGGTGGGCGTGGGGTGCCGGGCCGAGGGCGACGACGGCGGGCTGACACCCTTCGGCCGGGAGGTGGTGGAGCGGATGAACGCCGTGGGGATGCTGGTCGATCTCTCCCACGCCAACGCGTCCACCATGGCCGACGCCATCGCCCACAGCGCGGCGCCCTGCATCATCTCCCACACCGGCTGCGACGCGGTCCATTCCCACGTCCGCAACACCACCGACCGGAACCTCCGCGCCCTGGCCGACCGAGGGGGCGTCGTCGGCGTGTGCCAGCTTCGGCCCTTCCTGACGGAGAAGAAGTCGGACAACCTGCACGCGTACTTCGACCACATCGACCACGCGGTGCAGGTCTGCGGCGTGGAGCACGTGTGCATCGGGAGCGACCGCGACCACCGGGTCATCGAGATGACGCCCGAGTACGTGGCGGAGCTGAGGGCCGAGGAGGGAAGCCAGGTCCAGGACTCGGAGCTTCCCTACTTCATCGGCGAGCTGAACGGCCCGCGGCGGATGGAGGTGGTGTGGGACGGCCTGGTGGGCCGCGGCTACTCCGAGGACGACGTCGAGCGGATCATGGGGCGCAACCTGTACCGGCTGTACCGGGAGGTGCTCGGCTAGGGAGGGCGCCACCCGCTGGCCGCGACCCGTCCGCGTCCGCCGGGTCCGGGACCGACGGAGCGCGCTGGGACCGGGGGCTCACCCCGCCGGCCGGAAGCGGATCGCCTGCCCGCCGCCCGGCGCCAGCTCGATCGTCAGCGTCGTGTCGCTCCCGACCTCCTCCTCCGTGATCTCGACGGGGTAGGGGTTCGTGAGCCAGTGGGCGTCCGGGCCGTCGGCGTAGACCTCGGCGATCCAGCGACCGGACCCAAGGAAGTCCAGCGGCACCTGGAAGGTGCGTCCCTCCTCGTCGGTGATGGCGCCGAGGTACCACGCGTCGCCGCCCCGCTGGCGTCGCGCCACCACCACCCAGTCCCCGATGCGCGCGTCCAGGACCCGCGTCTCGGACCAGTCCACCGGCACGTCGCGGATGAACCGGAACGCCGGCTGGCCCTCGTAGTTCTCGGGCAGGTCGGCGGCCATCTGGAGCGGCGAGTAGAGGACGACGTACAGCGCGAGCTGCTTCGTCACGGTCGTGCGGAGCCGCGACTCCTCGGGCGTGCGCGGGGGGCCGTCGGCCGACTCGACCAGGATGTCGAAGACGCCCGGGGTGAAGTCCATGGGCGACCCGTGCAGTCGCGTGAAGAAGAGGATGGTCTCGTGCTCGGGCGGGTTGCCCCCCTCGCCGCCCCAGGCGTTGTACTCCATCCCCCGGGCGCCCTCGCGGGTCATCATGTTGGGCCACGTGCGGCGCTCGCCCGTGTCCTTGATGGGCTCGTGGGCGTTGACCATGATGTGGTGCCGGGCGGCCGCCTCCAGGACGCGGCGCCAGTGGTTCACCATGTACTGGCCGTGGTGCGCGTGCCCCTCGGCCGTCAGGTCGCCGACGTACCCGGTCTTGATGGCGTGGATGCCGAGCGACTCGTAGAGCGCGAACGCGTCCTCCATCTGGCGCTCGTAGTTTCGGATGCCCATCGACGTCTCGTTGTGGCCGATGAGCGCGACCCCCCGCTGGGCGGCGTACGCGGCCACCTCCTCGAGGTCGTAGTCCGGGTACGCCTCGGTGAACGAGAACTGGTCGGCGTTCTCGGTCCAGTCGCCGTCCCAGCCGACGTTCCACCCTTCCACGAGGACGCCGCCGATGCCGTTCTCCGCGGCGAAGTCGATGTAGCGCTCCGCGTTCTCGGTGGTGGCCCCGTGCCGCGGGCCCGACGCCCACGTCTCGATCCCGATGTGCATCCCCCACCAGATGCCCACGTACTTCATGGGCTCGATCCAGCTCGTGTCCTCGATCCGGCTCGGGGGATTCAGCTTGAGTGCCAGCACGGACGGCTCGAGGTCCTCGGCGCGGTCGGCCATCTCGACGGTTCGCCACGGCGACACGAAGGGCGTGCGTCCCCGCACCTTCACCCCGTCGGCCCACGGCGCCAGCGACGCCCGCAGCGTTCGCGTCTCGGTACCGGCCAGGTTCATGGCCGCGTAGTCCACGAGGTCGGCCTCGTGGATCACCACGTGCAGCCCGTCCTGCATCTCCATCGTGAGCGGCGTGTGCACCATCCCCAGTCGGCTGACCGGCGAAGACGAGTAGAGGAACTCGTAGCGGTTCCATTCCCCCGCCGGGATCCACCAGGCCCGCGCGTCGGTGGCCAGCGTGAACCCGGTCAGCTCGTCGTCCATCTCGAACTCGCCGAGCCCCGGCTGGTCGGGCACCTCGTAGCGGAAGGCGACGCCGTCGTCGAACGCGCGGACCACCACGTCGAAGCGGCGGCCCGGTGCCGCCGTCTCCTCGAGCGAGACGCGCGCCTCCTCGTAGTGGTTCCGTACCGTCTCGACCTCGCCCCACGGCTGGGTCCAGGTCTCGTCCCGGGAGTCCCGGGCGGTGCCGGTGACCCGCAGGCCCTCTTGCAGCGGCGGTGCGCCACGGAAGTCGAAGCCCAGGGCGGAAGGGAGGATCACCGGACGGCCGTCCCGCTGGACGCTCCACGTCGCCGCGCCGTCCGCGTCGAGAACCACCGTGATCTCGTTGCGGCCGTCGGGCGACGCGACCCGCACCGCGTCCTGCCCGCACGCGACGACCGGGAGGAGGCCGAGGCCGAGGGCGGCGGTGGCCGTTCGGCGGGTCCAGCGGCGGATCCGCTCTTGCATCGAGTCACTTCCTGTCGAGGGGGGGTGCCGCCGGGACCGCCCGATCGGGGCGGCGCCCGCCGGGAGCGCACGAACAGGGGCCCGGACGCGGTACCGCCGTCCGGGCCCCGCCTGCGCTACGGCTCAGTTGGCGCTGTAGCCGGGATTCTGCGTCAGGTTGGGGTTCGAGAGCAGCTCGGTCGCCGGGATCGGGAACAGGGCCCGGTAGTCGGGAATCGACGTGCCGGCGGGCGTGCCTCCCTTGAAGGCCCACAGGTAGTCACCGCCGGTGAACCGCCCGAAGCGGATCAGGTCCTGTCTCCGGTGTCCCTCCCAGATCAGCTCGCGCCCGCGCTCGTCCAGGACGAAGTCCAGGTCGAGCTCGCCCGCGGTGATATCGCCGCTGTCGTCGCCGTAGGCCCGCTCGCGCAGGGCGTTCACGTACCCGAGGGCCGTCGCCTCGCACGCGCCGCCGCCGGTGCGCAGGCACGCCTCGGCGAACATCAGGTAGGCGTCCCCGAGCCGGAACATGGGGAAGTCCGTGTCGGGGAAGTCGGCCCGGGAGCCGGCCTGACCCGAGGACGTGACGTTCCGGTACTTGGGCAGCGTATAGCCGTCCTCGAACCGCCCCAGCTCGTCCACCACGAGGTCCTGGCCGTTCGTGTAGAACATCGCCCGGCCGTCGGGGCTGTCCGCTCCGCCCTCGAACAGGTCCACGGCCTGCTGCGTCACCCGCAGCCCGTACCATCCGCCGTCCAGCCCGTAGTCGCCGGCGTTCATCGTGCCGCCCACCGCCGCGTGGAGGATGTAAGTCATCCCCCCCCACGTCTGGGTGTGCTGCCCGTCGAACGGCACCGCGAAGATGAGCTCGGGCGAGGTGTTGTTGTCGGCCAGGAACATGTCCTGGTAGTTGTCGTCGAGCATGTACGGCCCCGAGATCACGGTGGCCGCCTCGGTCATGGCGTCGGCGGACCGATCGCCCATGCCGTAGACCTCCGCGTTCAGGTAGAGCTTGGCCAGGAGCATGGCCACCGTGCCCTGGTCGGCCCGGCCGTACTCGGCCGCGCCCACCGAGGGGAGCTGGCTGCGGATCTCGAGTAGCTCGCTCTCGACGAAGTTGAAGATCTCGGCCCTCGTGGCCTGCTCGGGCGGCGGCGAGCCGGCTTCGTAGTCCTCGGTCACCAGGGGGATGTTCCCGAAAAGATCGAGTCCGTGCCAGTAGCTCAGGGCCCGCAGGAAGCGAACCTCGGCACGGTACTGCGGGATCTGCGAGAGGTTCTGGTGCCCCCGGTCGGACAGCGCCGCGTCGGAGGTCTCGCGCAGGAAC
>JASFUL010000422.1:0-5260 GCA_050050315.1 Gemmatimonadota bacterium | reverse complement strand
TGGAGCGGCGGGTCGAGGAGCCGGATCGTCACCGGGGTCCCCGCCATGGCCTCGAGGATTCCCTCGAAGTCGCTCTCCTGCATGGGGAGCAGCTCGTCCAGCGCGGCGTCGCGCTCCATGTCGGAGCCGGCCATGATCATGCGCTGCACCACCGGCAGGCGGTCCTGCGCCATGAACATGTGCTCGGTCCGGCACAGCCCGATCCCCTCGGCCCCCAGCTCCCGGGCGCGCCGGGCGTCCTCGGGCGTGTCGGCGTTGGCGTGCACGCCCAGCGTCCGGAACGCGTCCGCCCAAGCCATGAGGGTCTGGAACTCCGCGGACAGCTCGGGCTCGATGGCGGCCACCTCCCCGAGGTAGATCTCGCCCAGCGCCCCGTCGAAGGTGAGCACCTCCCCCTCCCGTACCACCGTGTCCCCGGCCCGGAACGCGCGGCCCGGGACGTCGATGGCCAGGCCCTCGCAGCCGACCACGCACGGCTTGCCCATCCCGCGCGCGACGATCGCCGCGTGACAGGTCATGCCTCCCCGGCTGGTGATGACGCCCCGTGCCTCCACGATCCCGTGGATGTCGTCGGGCGTGGTCTGCGGCCGGACGAGGATGACGTCCTTCCCCTCCTTTCCCAGCCTCTCCGCCGTGTCCGCGTCGAAGACCACCTCGCCGGTGGCGGCACCCGGGGAGGCAGGCAGCCCCTTCGCCAGCACGGTGCGGGGCCGGTTCGGGTCCACGTTGCGGTGGAGGAGCCGGACCATGTCCTCGGGCTCCACCCTGAGGATCGCCTCCTTCCGGTCGATCACCCCTTCCTCCACCAGGTCGTGGGCGATGCGGACGGCCGCCCGGGAGGCTCGCTTGCCGGTCCGGGTCTGGAGGAGGAACAGGCGGCCCTCCTCGACGGTGAACTCGATGTCCTGCATGTCCCGATAGTGGGCCTCGAGGAGCTCGCAGGTGCGCTGGAGCTGCTCGAAGACCTCCGGCTGCCGCTCCCCCAGGGCGGTCACGGGCAAGGGCGTGCGCAGGCCGGCCACCACGTCCTCGCCCTGCGCATCGGGGAGGTACTCGCCGTACAGCGTCCGCTCGCCGGTGTTGGGGTTGCGGGTGAAGACGACGCCCGTTCCCGACGTCGGCCCGCGGTTCCCGAAGACCATGGCCTGGACGGTGACGGCGGTGCCCAGGTCGTCGGGGATCCCGTGCACGCGGCGGTAGACGACGGCGCGCTCGTTGTCCCAGGAGTCGAACACCGCCCGGACGGCCCGGAGGAGCTGTTCCCTCGGATCGGAGGGGAAGGGCTCGCCCGCCTCCTCCCGGACCACCTCCAGATACGCCTCGATCACCTCCTCCAGCGCCTCCTGGTCCAGCTCTACGTCCGAGCGAGCGCCCCGGCGCCGCTTGTGGGTCTCCAGGACCTCCTCGAAGCGGTCCTGGGGAATGCCGAGGACGACGTTGCCGAACATCTGGATGAAGCGTCGGTGGGCGTCCCGGGCGAAGCGGCGATCGCCCGTGGCGGCGGCGAGGCCCTCCACGCACCGGTCGCCGAGGCCCAGGTTCAACACGGTGTCCATCATCCCAGGCATGGAGATCGCCGCGCCGGAACGAACCGACACGAGCAGCGGGTCCTCCGGATCGCCGAGCCTCTTCCCGACCTTCGCCTCCAGCGCGTCCAGCGCCCGCAGCAGCGGCTCCCGTAGGCGCTCCAGGAAGGGCTCGCCCTCCGTCATGTACTCGGTGCACGCCCGCGCCGTGACCGTGAAGCCAGGTGGCACCGGGAGGCCGATGGTGGTCATCTCGGCCAGCGCGGCTCCCTTTCCGCCGAGGACGTCCCTCATGTCCGCGCGGCCTTCTTCGAAGGTGTGGATGAACGTCGGGTCACCCATCATGACTCTCCCTGCTCGGAGATGATTGCGAGGATCTGGCGGGCCGACTCCTCGACGGCCTTGTGGGTCACGTCGATCACCGGACAGCCGAGACGGGCGAACACCCGGTTCGCGAAGCGGATCTCTTCCGCGATGCGCGAGACGTCGGCGTAGCCGGCGCCCAGGTCGAGTTTGAGCGCCCGGAGCCGCTCTTCCCGGATCTGCTTCAGCTTGTCCGCGCGCACGATGAGCCCGACAATGCGCTCCGGGGGCAGCTGCTCGAGCTGCACGGGGGGATCGAGCTCGGGGACGAGGGGCACGTTGGCGACCTTGTAGCCCTTGCGCGCCAGGTACATGGAGACGGGCGTCTTGGAGCTCCTCGAGACACCGATTACCACCACGTCCGCCTTGCCGAGCCCGGAGGGGTTCTTGCCGTCGTCGTACTTGACCGCGAACTCGACGGCCTCCACCCGCCGAAAGTACTCCGCGTCGAGCCGGTGGATGAGCCCCGGCGTGAGGCGTGGCGGTCCGGGGGCCACCCGGGCGAAGGCGTCCAGGACGGGGCCCAGGACGTCCACCGCGGGCAGGCCCAGGCGTCGGGCCTCGGCGGTGACGAAGGTGCGGAGATCGGGGTCGACCAGGGTGAAGACCAACACGCCGTTCTGGCGCCGTGCCTGGTCCAGGGCGCGGAGCACGGCCGCCCGGTCGTTCGCGTAGGCGACCCGGTGGAACTCGTTCTCGGCGTCGTTGAACTGACTCGCGCCGGCGCGCGCCACGGCCTCGGCCGTCTCGCCGAGGGCGTCCGACAGGATGTAGATGACCACGGCCTGTCTCGACCGGTCGGAGGGAGGGGCCGTCTTCACTCCGGCCCGCCACGGGGATCGGGATCCGCCGGGAAGTGATCCGGTGGGGCGGGCGCTGTCAATGTCCGAGGGGGGCTCGCCCCTTCCGTTCGGGGCCCGGGCGGCGGATCGGCCGCCGGTTCCAGACCTCCGAGGTCCGGCGGGAGATCAAACCCTCTAACCGTCTTCGCGCATCGCGCGAATCCCGGCCGCACCCACGCCTTCGGCGCGGGTTCCGCGCCTCCCGCCGCCACCGCCAGGCCGGTCGTCCAGAAGCAAACGGGCCCGACCACCTGTTCGGTGATCGGGCCCGTTTGATGGAGGCGGCGGGAGTGAGTTCCGGGCACGGCTGCGCCGCGTCCTCGCTCCGTCCGGCGGCCGTGCACCCGGATGGGAAGCGAGCCCCTCGCGCCAGGCCGTCGAACCACGCGTCTCGGGGATCGGCGCTCCGCGCCGATCCCCACGCGGGTCCGCCTCCCGCCGTTCCACCAACCGGTCGCCCAGCACAAACAGGCCTGACCACCCGGCGGGTGATCAGGCCTGTCTGATGGAGGCGGCGGGAGTCGAACCCGCGTCCGCGAATGGATCCTGCGGAGTTTCTACGTGCGTAGATCGCTGATGGATTCGCGACCGGTGGGCCAGCGGTCAGCCCGGTCCGACGCTAGTCGTTCGCCCTTGCGAGCGTGTCTCGCTCTCGCCGTAACGACACCGGCGGAGAGCCAGCCCGAATTGTCGTCGTCTCAGGAGTCGCCTCGGGCGGGCCACTACAAGAGACGGGCTACGAAACTAGGTTACGCAGCCAGAGCCAGGTTGTCGTTGGCAATTGTGGTTTTTCCCGAGGATTTGCGAGGTGTCGGGACCTCGGCACGCTACTCCGAATTCACCAAACACGTCGAAGCCGTGTCGCCCCCGAATTGTCTGGATCCTCCGGTCCTACGAGGCAATTCTACACGGTGGATGCGGTCGAGGTCCACCCTCGGGACGCCCCGGCCCCCTTGCCGTGCCGCCCTTCCCGAGGCCACTTGTCCGCTGCGGCCTGCTCCTCCTCCCCCCTTGCCCGGCGCCCCGCGATGCCGCCCTCCCCGCCCCTCGCCCCATCCGGCTGTCCGGGGTCGAGCCGTTCGAGGGGGTCACCCGGCTGGCGAGGTCAGGTCCGTCCCTGCAGGCCGGAGCCGCCCCCGCCCACCGGGCCTCGGCTCCGGTCGGCCGCCGCCGTCGTCCTGACGGTGCTCGGCGCTGCCTGTGCCCCCGCCCCTGCGCCCGGGACGTCATCCGCCGAAGGGACGACGGGCCCCGCCGGGACCTCCCGGGGCCGCCCACATCATCGGACGGCGGACGGCATATCCCTGACCCTCACCCGGCAGCACGCGGCGACCGACGCCCTGCTGCAGGCCGTCAGTCCCGTGGACGAGAAGGTCGTGTGGCTCAGCGGGCACGAGGGGCGGTGGCTGCGGACGAGCGACGGGGGCTCGACGTGGTTCGTGGGACGGGGCCCAGGAGGGGACAGCCTCCAGTTCCGCGACGTCGAGGCGTTCGACGCCTCCACGGCGTACCTGATGAGCGCGGGCAGCGGGCCCGCCTCCCGGATCTACCGGACCGACGACGGCGGGCTCTCCTGGAGACTCCAGCACACGGCGGAGCACCCGGCCGCCTTTCTGGACTGCATGGCGTTCTGGGACCGGGGGACGGGCGTCGTGTACGGCGACGCGGTGGACGGGCGCCTCTTCATCCTCCGCACGGAGGACGGAGGAGACTCGTGGGAGCGGGTGGAAGCGGTCCCCGCGGCCCAGCCCGGCGAGGGCGGCTTCGCGGCGAGCGGGACGTGTGCCCGGACGGCCGCGGACGGCGACCGGGGGTGGATCGTCACCGGGAACGCCGAGCGGCCCCGGCTGCTCGTAACGGACGACCGGGGCCGGAGCTGGACCGCGCGCGAGGTACCGGTGGAAGGCGGCGACGGGGCCGGGCTGACGACGCTGGCCCTGGATGGCAATGGGGGCGTCGCGTTGGGGGGCGTCATCGGAGTCGATACGGCCAGGGGCCGGTACGGGGCCGTCACGGAGGACGGAGGCGCCAGCTGGCGCGAGACGGGGGCGCTCGCGATGCCCGGACCGGTCTACGGCGCGGCGGGGGCGCGGCTGGAGGCGCCCATGGCCCGGGATCGCTCCGGGCCGCCGGGCCGCGTCTTCGTGGCCGTGGGCCCCGGTGGGATGGACTGGTCCACGGACGGAGGTCGTACGTGGCTCCAGGCCGACACCGCGACGTTCTGGGCCGTCGACTTCGCTCCGTCCGGCGAGGGGTGGGCGGTGGGACCCGGGGGCCGCATCGTGAGGCTGGGGCTCTCAGGCGGCGGCGGTGGCTAGCCTCGTCTCGTCGAGGTACAGCGTCAATCGCTCCCGGATCTCGTCCAGGGTCGTGACCTGGTGGAGCTCCGCCCTCAGCTTCCGTCCACCCGGAAGCCCCTTCGTGTACCACCCGAGGTGCTTCCGGAACTCGATCACGGCCCTCCCGGGATCCGGCTCGAACTCGACGGCCAGTCGGGCATGACGCAAGCAGATCGCAAAGCGCTCGGTG
>JASFUL010000421.1:0-5268 GCA_050050315.1 Gemmatimonadota bacterium | reverse complement strand
GGGGGTGGGCAAACAAAAAATATGGGGGGGGGGCCGGGGCGCCGCGGGGGGGCCCCGACGCTTCGGTCGCTTCCGTGGCGGCTCGGTTCGGCTAGTCCCCGAGGACGTCCTCCCGCCTGCGCCGCGCGGTGAAGGCGCCGACTCCGAGGAGACCCGTGCCGAGCAGGATGATCGTCGCCGGCTCGGGAACCACGGAAGGGGCGTCGAGCTGCGTCAGCCGCAGGGTGAGGTCGCCCACGTTGTCGGAGTAGTTCGTGTCCTCGATGCGCAGGCGCAGCGCGTCGGCCGCATCCAGCGTGAAGAAGAACGGATCGGGATAGCTGGCGACCGCGAGGCCGCTCGACGCCCATCGCCCGGTCTTCCCGGCCTTCATGAATTCCCCGTCGCCGAGCGCCCAGCTGAAGACGGTGATCCACCCCTGGCCGCAGCTTCCGCCCGAGGCGTCGCACCGCTTCACGTTGCTCCAGGCGTTCCAGGCGCCCCCGACGATGCCGATGGAGTACTCCCCGGCGCCGAGGTCCATCATGGCGCCGTTCAGCGGATCGGCGGAGTTGAGCGTCCAGTCGAAGCTGAGCTGGGCCTGCGCGGGGGTACTGACCGCGAAGGTCCCCACCAGCGCCAGAGCCACGGCGAGCCCCGGGATCGAGCGATAGCGGGAGCGCATGCTTTCCTCTCTTGCCACGGTAGCGTTTTTCCTCCTGGGACAGGTCCAGTCATGCAGGAAGCGTTCCCACTCGATTCCCGGCTTTCTGCGACGTTGCGGGCCCCGAAAACGTTGCGCATGCACCACAGATGTGGCGGCGGGAGCGTCACAATCGACTCGGTGCTGGAGGGGGGGAGAAGGACGTGGATCGCCCCCTTTGGCGGCTCACCGGTGGCGCAGCCAGCTCTCGAGGGTGGCGAGCCCCCAGAGGAAGGTCGAGTTGTCCCTGGCGCCTCCCGCGAAGGCGTCCAGCTCCTCCTCCAGGAAGGCGCGGCGGAGCACCTCGGGACACCGGCTTCCCGGGCCCAGGACGTGGGAACGGAGCAACGCCAGATTCCCGCGCAGGTACGCGCCCACCGGCGGGTTGAATCCCTGCTTCGGGACGTCGAGCAGGAACGGCGGCAGTCGGTCCCGGATCGCGTCCACGAGCAGGGGCTTGATCCTCCTGCGGCGATACCGGAAGGAGGGGGCGAGGGAGAGCGTCTCCTCGAGGAGCGGCGGCGCCAGGAAGGGGCTTCGCAGCTCGAGGGAGTGGGCCATCCCGGTGCGGTCCGCCGACTGCATGAGGTTGTAGGGGACGAAGGAGGCCAGGTCGACGAGGGCGGCGGCGAGGAGCGGATCGTCCGCATTCCTGCCGAAGAGCCTCAGGAGGCGGTGTGTGAAGGCCGTCTCGCCTCCCGGACCGAGGGCCTTCGTGAGACTCTCGCGGCTCGCGTAGGTCGACCAGTCGAGGAAGGCCTCGGGGGCCGTCCGCGCCAACCCCTCGGCGAACATCCGGAGCCTCCGGACCGTGCGCCCGTGCACTCCCGCCTCGCCGATCCGGCCGAGCACACCCCCGGCGCCACGCACGAGCCACGCAGGCAGGCGCGACATCTGCCCGTGACGGAGGAGGGCGTGATAGCGCGGATATCCGACCAGAACCTCGTCGCCGCCGTCGCCGACCATGCAGACGCGGTGGGAGCCCGACACCTGCTCGGCCAGCTGGTCCGCCACCAACGCGGTCGCGTTGCCGAAGGGCTGCCCGAAGAGGTCGACGACCCGGTCGAGGGCCTCCGGCAGGTCGCGATCCAGCGGGAACGGAAAACGGTGGTTGGGGACGCCGAAGAAGTCCGCGCAGCGCCTGGCCAGGTCGCTCTCGTCGACGCTGGAGGCGAGGGCGGAGCCCTCGTACCGGATGGTGAACGTCTCGACCCGCGCTTCCGGCGCCACCTCCAGCGCCTGAGCGACGATGGCGTTCGAATCGAGGCCGCCGCTCAGGTAGACGCCCACGGGGACGTCGCTCCGGAGGCGGCGCACGACGCTCTCCCGGAAGCGCCTACGGAACCCCTCCAGGGCGTGATCCCGGTCGGCCGCGGGGGCACGGAGGCGGCGCTCGCGGACACGCTCGTCGAGGGAGTAGTAGCGGGACACCTCGAAGTCCCCCTCCCGGGCGTCGACCGTGAGATACGTCCCCGGCTCGAGCTCGCGGATGCCCCGGTACAGGGTGGTCGGGGCGGGGGTGTAGAGGTAGCGGACGAAGTCCCTGAGCGCCTCCTCGTCCAGCGACGTGTCCACCCAGCCGAGACCGGTCAGCGGACCGATCTCCGAACAGAAAGCGAACCGACGGCCCGGTCCGGTGGCGTAGTACAGCGGCTTCTCGCCGATCCGGTCGCGCACCAGGGTCCACCGCCCGGTCTCGCGGTCGGCCAGGGCGAAGGCGAACATGCCGTCGAGGTCGTCCAGGCGATCCGTGCCGTGCCGGATCATCCAGCGGAGCAGGACCTCCGTGTCCGAGGAGGTGCGGAAGCTCACCCCTTTCCGTTCGAGCTCCGATCGCAGCTCGACGTAGTTGTAGATCTCCCCGTTGTAGCTCAGCAGGAATCGCCCGTCCCCGGACGCGAACGGCTGGTCGCTACGGCTGTCCAGGTCGATGATGCTCAGCCGGACGTGCCCGAGCGCGGCGCCGATTCCCGTGAGAGGCACGGCGTTGCGAGCGTCGGGGCCTCGGGAGCGGATCCCGGTCAGGAGGCCCTCGACCTCCTCGACGCCCCCGCCTACGATTCCGGCGATTCCGCACATCTCGGCCCGCTGCGCGGATCAGAACCGCGTCCGCGCCCGGACCACCGCGCGGAGCCGCTCGTAGGCCGCTGGATTCCCCTCCACCTCCCTCGACCAGTACTGGGCCAGGAACGCCCAGACGACGCCTACGACGAGGCCGAACACCAGGCCCAGGAACCCGCTCCTTAGCAGGGACGGTCCGCGTCGACCGACCCAGTCGCCGGGAGGCTCGACGACCGTGATCACGGGCGTGTTCCGGACCTCCTCGATCCTCGCTTCCTCGTAGCTCTGGGAGAGGGAGGTGAACATCTGCTGCTGGAGCTGGACCCGACGCTCCAGGCGGGCGGCCTGTGTGGCCAGGTGGGGCGCGTTCTGGTAGCTCCGGTTGTTGTCGATGAACTCCTCGAGGTCACGTTCGGCGTCCTCGAGGCTCCGGCGGTACTCTTCCAGCCGCTGCTCCACGAACTCCCGCTCGGCCCGCATCTGGCTCTGGCGGCGGGTCACGTTGAACTCGTTCACGAGGTCGAGCATCCGCCGGTTGACCTGGACGGCCAGGTCCGCGTCGTCGGCCAGCACGTCGAGCTCCAGCAGACCGGCCTGGTCGTTCTGTCGGACGGTCACGTGGTCCCGGAGGTGTCGGATGGCCGCCCGCCTCCGTCCTTCCTCGCCCTGGGCCTCCGGGTCCACGACGTCGACGTAGGTCGTAACCCGCTCGTCGGCTCCGCTTCCCAGCCGGTACGGACTCGCGACCGCCTCACCCAGGAGCGTGGGGGAGGTCAGGAGCTCCGAATAGAACGCGAGCGACTCCGTGCTCGGCGCGCCGCCCACGTTCAGCCCGAACTGCTGGGCGAGCCCCGTCAGCCGCCCCGGCTGGGGCGAGCCCGTCGCCTGCGAAAAGAAGCTGCTGTGGGCCACGTACCCCCGGGGACTCAGCAGGAGGCTCAGCCCCATGGCCAGGACCGCGAACGCGATCCCCGTCAACGCGATACGGCGGCTCCAGCCCGCGAGGACCGTGAGGGCGTCGAGAAGCGGCAGACCGCCCCTGGGATCGATCTCGCTCAGCGTCGTGCCCACGTCCGTGCTCCGCGGGTCGGCACCCGGCGTGGAACCTTCGGCGGAGCTGGTCACGTGCCCTCGTGCACTCCGTGGTGGGTAGCCTCGGGCGGCGGGCCGATGCCGCGCCGCGCGCCTATGAGCGTCGAAGGTAACCGTAGACCCACATGAGGGGCCACGCGACGACCCGGACGATCCATCGGTAGACGGCGGGCAGCGGACGTCCTCCGGCGCGCTTCGGGTCCCACACGAACTCCCCCGACATCCGCATGCGGTTCCCCGCCGACTTGTGGCCCACCGGAAGGGCCTCCCCCCGGCTCGTGGCGGAGATCACGCCCGAGACGTCGGTCCCGAGGAAGCGGCCGAGGTCGAGGAGCCGTGCCGGGGTGTCCGAGCACAGGTCCTCGTAGCGGAGCCGGCGGACACGACCCGGGGCCAGGCGACCGGTCACCTCGGCCAGGAGATTCCCAACGACCCAGGCGAGAGCGCCCAGGGCGACGTAGAAAGCCGTGAATCGGCGGTCCCGGAGCCGCCGGCCCATGAAGTAGAGCCCGGCACCCTCCCGGATGCGGTGGTAGTTCGAGGCCAGCACACGCTCCGGGTCCCGTACCAGGTGTACGAGGCGAGAGCCCTCGACGAACCGGGCCACGAAGAGCGCCACGGGCAGGGCCTTGGACGAGTCCACCACGACGTTCCGGTCCGTGGTCTCGCGCACCGCGTCGGCGATGCCCTCGATCACGGCCTTCCGCCGTCGGACCCACGGCGCACGCCGGCGGGCGAAGAGGGTGGGGATGAAGGAGGACAGGTCGGCCTGCTCCCGGAGCTCCCTCGCCGCCTCGCCCCACGCCAGGCCCGTGGACGCCTCGAAACGGACCCGTACGCCCTCCCAGAACGCGCACCGCGACACGGGCTCGCCGCAGCTGCAGACGGCCCCGGGATCCTGCATGCCGGCCACGATGCCGCCGATGCCGGTGCTGCACGCCGCGTTGCTCAGCAGCGAATCCAGCACCGTGCTGCCGCTGTGGCCCCGCCCCATGACGAACACGTACGTCGGCGGCACCCCGGCGCAGCCGGACGCGGCCCGGTCGTGGGCGGCCCGGTCCGTCACCGACGTTCCCGGGGCGGCTCGTACCCGAACCGCGCGGCGGTCTCGCCGCAGCGACGCACCACGAGGTCGACGTGCTCGGGGGAGATCCCCTCGAGGTACCGCCGGTTGACGTCGGGCTCCAGGGGGTACCAGCGGTCGCGGAAGCGGGTCCCGAAGGGGACCCGGTCCCCCTCACGGGGGATCATCCGGGGCAGGAAGTCGAGCTCGAGGAACTCGCTCATCGGCCGGATGGTGGACTCCGGATCGTGGAGCACGTCCTCGAAGCGGAACCAGCGGAAGTTGCGCACCCTCTCTCCGTCGGCCAGCGCGGTCCCCATGGCGTTGGCCCAGTGCTGGGCGCAGACCTCCATGCGCTCGTCCAGGGACA